>DAHWEX010000788.1 GCA_027326205.1 Actinomycetota bacterium | reverse complement strand
GATCACCACGATGAAGGCGATGATGCCGAAGGTGTCACCGACGTCCGGCTGGATGGCGTACATGGGCGAGATCAGCACGGCGGCCACGCCGACGAGGGCAGAGCCGACCGCGAAGGCGAGCGCGTACATGCGGCGCACGTTGATGCCCGCCAGTTCGGCCGAATCGGGCTGCTGCGCGACCACCCGGATGGCCGTTCCCGTGCGGGTCAGCCGCAGGAACAGCACCAGCAGGGCGACGCTGAGCGCGGCGCCGCCGACCGCGATGAGGCTGACCACCGGGACGCGGACGCCGCCCACGGCGACGACATCGGCGCCGAAGGACACGTTGACCGACCGGTAGTCGCCGCCGAAGACCGCCAGGCAGGCGTTCTGCAGCGCCATGCCGAGGCCGAAGGTGACGAGCAACTGGCTGATCCGCTCCTTGCGCAGCACCCGGTCGATGAGGACCGCCTGAATGAGCCAGCCGATCGCGCCCATGGCGACGGCCACCAGCGGCAGGGTGAGGTAGGCCTCCATGCCGAGCCCGGAGGTGAGCAGGTAGACGCCGTAGAGCGCGACGGTCAGCAGGGCGCCCTGGGCGAAGTTGATGATCTTCACGACGCCGAAGACAAGGGTCAGGCCGGCGGCCACCAGGGCGTAGATGGCGCCGAGCACGACGCCGCTAACGATCGAGGAAGCGAGCATGGGTCTCCGCTTTGGCTGAGGACGGGACCGCCGTCCCGCCGGCCGGCCTGGTGGCCGGGCGGCGGGACAGGCGGGTAAGGCGTGCGGGACTGGTCACCGCTGGGCCCAGGACGGCATCGGGTAGATCGGCGCGGCGGAGGCCAGGGCGGTCGGGTAGACAACCACCAGGGCTCCGTTCTGCCACTGCATGATCACCGACTGGGCCGCGGTGTTCTCGCCCGAGGTGGCGGAGAACTTCAGGCCGAAGCCCTGCGGGGTGCCGCCGGTGGGAACGTTGGCCTTGAGCGCGGCGGCCCTGATCGAGTCCGGGGTGACCGAGCCGCTGGCGACGGCGCCGGGCAGCACGTACTTGACCAGGTCATAGGTGCCGCCGAGTGCGTCGCCGCACTGCACCAGGCAGGGGACACCCGCCTGCGACTTGTACTGGGCCAGCAGGACGTTGAGGTCGCTCCGCACCTGCGATTGCAGGTTCTGCGCGTTCATGGTGGCGATGGCCGGGGCCTCGACGTCGTAGACGCCCTGCACGCCCTTGGCGCCGAACTTGTTCAAGAACGCCGACGAGCCGATGCCCGCGGAGCCGATGACCGCCTTGAGGTTGAGGTTCTGCGCCTGCGCGGCCTGCCAGAAGACCGGAGCGGACGCGACCAGCGGGGTAAACAGGAGCACGTCCGGGCTGGCGGACTTGAGCTGCAGGACGACGGGGGTCAGGTCGGCCGAGGTCTCCGGGTAGGCGATGTCGCTGACGATGTTCACGCCAAGCGACTTGGCCTGGGCGACGACGGCGTCGGCGACGGACGTGCCGAACGGGCCGTCCTCGTGCGCGACGGCGACCCGGAGCTGTCCGAGCGGCTTACCGAGCTTGGCGGCGAGGTAGTTCCGCAGGAAGGACAGGTCGGCGGTGGCGTAGGTCCCGGCCGGCCCCACGGTGCGGAAGAAGTACGGGTCGCTGCCCTGCGCGACGGTGGGCGAGACCGCGCCCTCTTCCCAGAGGATGACCTTGTTGCGCTCCGTCACCGGCGCGATGGCCTGCGCGATCGCCGAGGCGTAGGAACCGATGACGACCTGCACGCCGTCGGTGCTGATGAGCTGCTCGGCGACGGTCGCGCCGGTCGCCGGGTTGGACTGGGAGTCGCCCTCGAAGTACTGGATCTTCTGCCCGCCCACGCCGCCGTGGGAGTTGGCCCAGTCGAGGACCAGCTTGGCGGCGTTCTCCTCGGCGATGCCGAGCGGTGCCATCGATCCGGTGGTCGGGAAGACCAGTCCGATCTTGATCGACCCGGAACCGCTGCCGCTCCCGCTGCTCCCGCCGCTGCCTGAGCAGGCGGCGAGGCCGGCCGCGAGCATGGCCGCCGCGAGGGCGGCCCCGAGTCTCATCCCGGAGAACCGGGTTCCTAGCTGTGTCATTTGGCAACCTCCGACTGCCTTGTCAGGAGACGTGGTGGATCGTCAGGCCGCGGTCCAGCCGGGTTCGGGATGGCCGCGCTCGTTAGTGGACTGAGATTGACATAGGGGCGCGTATTACGCAACCCCGTGCGTATTACGCATCACGCACATTGCCGTTGAGCGTTGTGATCGCGTATCGTCCGGATACATGCAGACGAGGCCGGGAACACCCGCGGCAGCGGCCGCGCCGCCCGTGAGCGCCGACGGGTCGCGCGGTGACCAGGTCAAGGCCCTCCGGCACGGGCTGGAGATCCTCCGGATGATCAGCGACGAACAGCCGGTCGTCAGCGTGTCGCAGATGGCCAGGAAGATCGGCGTGCACCGCAGCAACGCCTCGCGGCTGGCTGCCACCTTGCACGCGATGGGGTTCCTGATCCGCGCCGGCGAAGCCGGCCAGTACCGGCTCGGCCCGGAACTGATCCGGCTCGGCCGCCTTGCCGCCCGCGGCATCGACCTGGCCGAGCAGGCCCTCGGGCCGCTGCGCCGACTCGTCGAGCAGACCGGCGAGACCGGCCACATCGGCATGCTGGACGGAACCGAGGCGGTCACCATCGCCGTGGTCGACGGCTGGCAGACGGTCCGGATGCACAGCCACGTGAACAAGCGCTCCCCTGCCTCGTGCAGTTCGCTGGGCAAGTCGCTGCTGTCCGGCTTCGCCGACGACCGGGTGCGGGAAATCTTCGACGGCCACGAGCTTCCCGCCAGGACCTCCGCGTCGATCACCACGCTGCCCGGGCTGCTCCGCGAGCTCGCGCAGATCCGTGACCTGGGCTACGCCTGCGATCACGAGGAACTGGAACCGGGCCTGCGCTGCGTGGCCGCGCCCATCACCGGAGCCGACGGCACGGTGGTCGCCAGCCTCGGCGTGTCGGGTCCCGCGGCGCGCCTTACCCCGGAAGTCCTCACCGAGCTCTCCGTGGCGGTCCGTCAGGCGGCAGCCGAGGCGTCGGTCGCGATCGGCGGCACGGCCGCCGGCGGGCAGCGGCCGCCGGCCCGGTTACCGCACGGCGGCCGCGCGTTCCCTGGTGAAGTCCCAGGCAGCGCCCGCGATCTCGGAGACCCGCACGCCGTCGCCCAGGGTGGCGCCCGCCCACGGCCCCCCCGCGACGGCGTCGGAGAACGCCGCGGTCTGCGCCGCGTACAGGTCGGTAGCCGGGAGTTCCTCGTCGCGCCCGGCGGAGTCGGTGACCCGCGACGTGCCCGTCCAGAAGCCGGCCGCCCGCACCCAGCCCTCGCTGCCGGCCGCCTCGATGTAGCTGGCGGGGCCGGCCGCCCCGGTGGCGGCGCGGATCACGACAGTCGCCTCGCCGTCGGCGAGCAGGACCCAGGACTCGTCGTCAACCGGCAGGCCACGGCCAGGCGACGACAGCCGGGCCGCCCAGAACCGTGCCCCCGGCAGCAGGGAAGCGGCGATGTCGAGCAGGTGCGCCCCGAGGTCGGCGATGGCCCATCCGCCGCTGGCCGGGTCGGCGCGCCACGCCGCCGGGGCCGCGGGACCCGCCATTGAGTGCTGGATGACCAGCGAGCAGAGCGTGCCGAGCTGGCCCTTCGCGAGGGTCTCGGCGACGGCGGCGACCGCGGGGTTGAACCGGTGCTGAAACCCGGTGGCGACCAGCGCCGGCGTCCCGGCCAGGTCGGCGGCGAGCTGACGGGCCGCGGTGGCGGTGGCCGCGACGGGCTTCTCCAGCAGCATCGGCTTGCCCGCCGCGGCCACCGCCCGGGCGTGCTCTGGGTGCAGGGCGGTGGGCGAGGCGATCCACACCGCCTCGACCGCGTCGTCGGCGAGCATCTCGCCCAAGTCGCGGTACGGGGTCGCGGCGAAGCGCTCCGCGAACGCGGCGGACGCGCCCGCGCTGGATCCGAACCCGCCGACGACCCGGTGCCCGGCTGCCCGTACGGCCGGAGCGAACCGGCCGCCCACCCAGCCGCTGGTCCCGACGAAACCCCAGCCGATCTGCCTGTCAGTCATGTGACCGTCCTTCCGCGCTGCCCGCGACGTGGTCGATTGATGCGTATCGCGCAACGCGTTGCGCAATACGGCACTCACTATGTAATATCCCGGTTTGCCGGTCAAGCCGCGGCGCGCAGTGGAGCGCGGCGGGCCTGCCGGCGGACAGGGGAAGCGTGAGACTCGACACCGCGAGCGGTACCGGCCTGCTGATCGACGGGCGGTGGTCGCCAGGTGCTTCCTGGCTGCCCGTGCTCGACAAGTTCTCGGGGACCGTCGTCGCCTCGGTCGCGGTCCCGGGCCCCGACCAGGTCGCCGCCGCCATCGAGTCGGCCGCCGCCGCGGCTGACGAGGGCTTTCCTGTCGCCGCCCGCGCGGGCGTGCTCCGTGACGCGGCCCGCCACCTGGCCGGCTGGCGGGCGGAGATAGTCGAGAACTACGTCGCGGAGACCGGGTTCACGGCGCGGGACGGCAACGCCGAGCTAGACCGGACCCTGCAGGTTTTCGAGCTCTCCGCGCAGGAGGGCGAGCGCCTGGCTGGCGAGGTGGTGCCGGTCGCCGCGACCCCGGGCAGCGAGGACGTGGTGTGCTTCACGGAGCGGACGCCGGTCGGGGTGGTCGCCGCGATCACCCCGTTCAACGCGCCGCTGTCCACGGTGGCGCACAAGCTCGCCCCGGCGCTCGCGGCCGGGAACTCGGTCGTCCTCAAGCCCGCCGAGCTCACCCCGCTCGGCTCGGTCGCCCTCGTCCGCGCGCTGCTCGAGGCCGGGCTGCCGCCCCGCCGGGTGCAACTGCTGCCCGGGCCGGGCGAGACCGTCGGCGATCAGGTGGTCAGGCATCCGGCTGTCGGGTACGTCGGCTTCACCGGCTCCACCGCGGTCGGGCGGCACATCCGGGCCGTCTCCGGGCTGGCCCGCACCCAACTCGAGCTGGGCTCGAACAGCCCG
>DAHWEX010000786.1 GCA_027326205.1 Actinomycetota bacterium | reverse complement strand
CCTCCGGTATCAGCCGGGCACCGGTCGCGATCACCAGCACGTCGTAGCCCACCGGCGTCCCGCCAGCCAGCACCACCTCGTTCTTGTCCAGGTCGACCCGGTCCACGACGGCCTGCCGACAGGTCACGCCGCGGCGGAACTGCCGGTGCCGCGGCCGGGTCAGGCCGGCCGGGTCGGCCTTCCCGAACGGCACGAAGAGCAGGCCCGGCTGGTAAACGTGGTCATCATCGGGATCGATGACCACGATCTCGGCGGCATCGCGGCCGAGCAGGCGCCGCAGCCGGTTGGCGATGAGCGTGCCACCGGTCCCGCCGCCTAGGATGACGATCTTCTTTCCCACAGTGCCCAGGATGCCGCTCATACCGGGGCGGGTATAGAGACCATTGTCCCGCCCGGACGCGGCCGACGTCCCGCATCGTGACGAGACCTCGTGGCGCCCTGCCCGCACCCTGCCGCCCGCACCCTGCCGCCGGCGGCCGGCCTGCCGTTAGCGGGCGCGCAGCCGCGCGGTGTAGATGGAGTACCCGTCGATGTACCGGACGACCGCCGTGGCGGTCACGGTGGCGGCGACCATCGGGATCAAGATGGCGACCCCGCTGCCGGTCAACTCGATCATCAGCGCCAGTCCGGCCAGCGGGGCCTGCATGGCCGCGCCGAGCATCGCCGCGGCCCCCACGACGGCGTACGCGCCCGGCGGCGACCCGGGCCACATCAGGCTCCAGGCGATGCCCGCGGCGGCACCGAGCACGGCGCCGGTGCTCAGCGTGGGGGTAAACAGCCCCCCTGACGCCCCGCTTCCCAGGCACAGCGCGGTGACCAGGGGCTTAAGCGCGGCCAAGACCAGCAGCAGGCCGAGGCTGCCAGACCCGAGGAACGCTCCCGCCGCCATGCCCTTGCCGTTGCCGAACAGCTGCGGGTAGGCGAACCCGATCAGTCCCAGGATCCCGAAGGCGACTACCGGGGCGAGCATGGCCGCTTTCCCCGTCACGGTGTGATGGGTGACCCAGCCGATCAGCCGGATGTAGCCGCAGCCGAGCAGCCCGATCAGCGGCCCCGCGACCAGTGCCCAGACCAGCAGCGGCGCGCTGAACTGGTAGGCGGGCACGCCCAGGTAGGTGACGTGACGGGGCAGGTACAGCCAGGCCGTCGCGGTGGCGATGCCGGAGCAGGCCAGGGCAGGCAGGGCGACCGGCAGCGTGATCGTGCCCATCATGATCTCGGCGGTGAACAGCGCGCCGCCGAGCGGGACGTTGTAGACCGCGGCCAGCCCGGCCCCGCCGCCGCACGCCAGGAGGAGCTTGCGCTGGCTGGGTGACAGCCGGGCCCAGCTGGCCAGGACGCTCGCCGCGGCGCCGCCCATCAGCTTGGGCGCGTTCTCCCGGCCGATGGAGGCGCCCATCCCGACGACGACCTCGGAGATCACCGAGGTGCCCAGCGACCGGCGGAACGACAGCTGCTGGCCCTCGCCCCACACCACGTCGTCGATCTCTGTCTTCTCACCCGGCGTCAGCCGGCGCAGCAGGTACCAGGCCAGGCCGCCGAACAGCCCGGCCGCCAGCAGCGCCGCGATCCGGCGCACGTCCGGCTCCCGGGCCACCGCCGCCTCCATGGACCCGCCGTGCCAGTCGAACGCCACCCGCTGCATGGTGAACAGGATCAGCATCATCAGGTCGCCGAACAGCCCGGCCGCGACCCCGGTCAGCGCCACCATCAACCAGAACACGGGCGTCAGCGCCGCGTTCCCGTCCCCGGTCGCGTTCGGCTGCTCCGTGGCCCCACGGCCGGACGGCATCCGGAAGCGGATCAGTGGCATCGGGACACGCACCCTCCCGGCCGGGTAGGTCGCGGCAGATTCCTCATCGACGCGGCTGACGCGGCTGTCCATCAATCATCTCGTTCCATGCGCGGCTTTCGGACGGTCGTGATCCCCGCGCCCAGCAGGAAGCCAGGATCAGCGGGACGAAACCTGATGGAAGCTGCCTAACACCAGGATCCCAGTCGGACTTCCCATCTGTAACAGAACTATAATGCTTCTGGAGCAGAAATTATTCAACTTCGTGATCCGCCAGCTCCGTCCGCTTCCAGCCCGTTCGAGGAGGCACCTTGTGGACATCCCCGCGTGGGCGTGGACGGTTCCGGTGGCCGCGCTGGCCGCGGCGGTCGCCGCCGAGGCACGGCTGGCCGCCCGGCCAGGGAACCTAGAGCCCGGGAAGGCCGCGGCGTGGGCCGGGCTGTACGTGGCGCTGGCCGCCGCCTTCGGCGCGGCGGTCGCCGCAGAAGGCGGCTGGGCGACGGCAGGCCAGTTCGCCGCCGGCTACCTCACCGAGTACAGCCTGAGCCTGGACAACCTGTTCGTGTTCTACCTGATCATGCGCTGGTTCGCGGTCCCGTCAGCAGCGCAGCACCGGGTACTGATGGCGGGCATCGCGCTCGCGCTGGTGCTGCGGTCGGCGCTGATCGTGGCCGGATCCGCCGCGGTGAGCCATTTCGGCTGGCTGTTCTACCCGCTGGGCGGCCTGCTGGTCTGGACCGCGGCGAGGCTGGCGGCCAGCCGCCCCCACCAGCAGCCGCAGGAGCCGCGCACCCGGCTGCTGTCGTGGCTGCGGCGGCACACCCGTGACCAGGCGGCCGGCGGTGACGCCGGCCGCCTGGTCACGTGGCGGTCCGGCAGGCCGGCGCCCGGCCCGCTGCTGCTGCTTGCCGTGGCGATCGCGTCGGCCGACCTGCTGTTCGCCGTCGACTCGATCCCGGCGCTGCTCGGCATCACGACCCGGGCCTGGCTGATCGTGGCGTGCAACGCGTTCGCGCTTACCGGACTGCGGCAGGCCTACGTGCTCATGCTCCGGGTGCTGGACCGGATCACCTACCTGACTAAGGGCCTGGCCGTCATCTGCGCGTTCATCGGCGCCAAGCTGCTGCTCGAAGCGCTGCGCAGTTCCGGGGCGGCCTGGGCTCCCGAGCTGACCGCCTGGACGCCGCCCGCCGTCGTCGCCGCCGTGCTGCTGGTCACCGTGGCCGCCGGGGCTGTCGCGGCCAGGCTGCGCCCGGAAAGCCAGGCAAGCCCCGCCCCCGCGGACCACGCCGGCCTCTCCGGCGAGCATGACGTCCTCCTGCGCCGCTTCGCCGTCTTCGACATCGACGGAAACGGCGTCTGGCAGCGAGCCGACTACGAGCAGCTGACCCGGCGGCTGTGCGACGCCTTCAGCCAGGCCGCCGATTCCGCGGCCTGCCGGGCGGTCGCCACCGGGCAGCGCGCCCTTTTCGACGCGCTGCTCGCGCACATGGACGCCGACGGCGACCAGCAGATCACCCCCGATGAGTTCACCGGCTCCTTCGGGCACGCGATAGCCGACCGGCCCGGCTTCGACTCCGCCGTCGCCACCGCCGCGACCACGCTGCTGCACCTGGCCGACCAGGACGGCAACGGCGTCCTCGACGTCGCCGAGTACGCTCGGCTCGCCGGGGCCTACGGGGCCAGCGCCGCCGAGGCCGCGGGGGCCTTCGCCCGCCTGGACCTCGACGGCAACGGCGTCCTGGACGCCGCGGAGCTTACGGCGGCCATCGGCCAGTTCTTTGCCAGCCGGGACGCCAGCGCCCCGGGCAACCTCGCCTTCGGCCGCCTGTGAAACCGCGGACGCCAGCGAAGCCGCGGATGTCAGCGTGAGTGGGGCAGGAACTCCTGCACCTTGGTCTTGATGCCCTCCACGATCACGCTGCGCCTGTTCTCGTCGCCTGCCAGCATTGCCCGCGCGGTGGCCTTGGCCTGCTCAAGCGTGGCGTGCGGGGGAATCGGCGGAATGCTCGGGTCGACCCGGACGTCCAGCACCGTGGGCCGGCCCGCGGCCAGCGCCCGGTCCCAGGCGGGGCCGAGGTCGCCCGGCTTGTCGACGTTGATGCCCTGCAAGCCGAGGCTGGCGGCGAAGGCCGCGTAGTCGACGTCGGGCAGGGTCTGCGACTCGGCGAACTTCGGCGCGCCCTCCATGGCCCGCATCTCCCAGGTGACCTGGTTGAGATCGTCGTTGTGCAGGACCGCGACGATGAGCCGCGGGTCGCTCCACCGCTCCCAGTAGTGCTTGATCGTGATGAGCTCGGCCAGGCCGTTCATCTGCATGGCGCCGTCGCCCGCGAACACGATCACGGGGCGGCCCGGATGGCCGAACTTCGCGCCGATCCCGTACGGCACGCCCGGCCCCATGGTGGCCAGGTTGCCCGACAGGGAGCCGCGGACGCCGCCGTGGAACTTCAGCTGGCGTGCGTACCAGTTGGCGGAGGAGCCGGAGTCCGCGGTCACGATCGCGTCGCCAGGCAGCCGGGTGGACAGCTCGTGGAACAGCCGCATGGGGTTGACCGGGTCGGCTTCGACCATGGCTTCCTTCTCCATGGTCTCCCACCACCGGGTGACCTTGGCCTCGATGTCCTCGCGCCAGGACCGGTCCTCCTTGCGCTCGAGCAGCGGGATCAGCGCCCGCAGGGTGGCGCGCGCGTCCCCGACGAGGTTGACCTCGTAGGGGTAGCGCATCCCGACGTACTTTCCGTCGATGTCGATCTGCACCGCCCGCGCCTGGCCGAAGCCGGGCAGGAACTGGGTATACGGGAAGCTGGAGCCGACGGTCAGCAGCGTGTCGCAGCCTTCCATCAGCTCGTAGCTTGGCCGGGTGCCGAGCAGGCCGATCGAGCCGGTGACGTACGGCAGTTCGTCGGACAGCACGTCCTTCCCGAGCAACGGCTTGGCCACCCCCGCGCCGAGGATCTCGGCCACCTGCTCCAGCTCGGCCCGGGCGCCCCTGGCACCCTGGCCGGCCAGGATGGCGACCTTGCTGCCCGCGTTGAGTACCTCGGCCGCCCGGGCGATCGCGTCGCCGCCCGGCACCGAGGTGGGCCAGTCGACGCCGAGGCTGGACGGGACCATCTTGAACGCGTGGGTCGGCGCGGAGTACTCAAGTTCCTGGACGTCGGAGGGGATGATGACCGCCGTCGGGGCCCGCTCGGCCATCGCCACCCGGATGGCACGGTCCAGCACGCCAGGCAACTGCTCCGGCACGGTGACCATCTGCACGTACTCGCTCGCCACGTCCTTGTACAGGCTGAGCAGGTCGACTTCCTGCTGGTAGGAACCGCCCATCGCCGACCGGCTGGTCTGGCCGACGATCGCGACGACCGGCACGTGGTCGAGCTTGGCGTCGTAGAGGCCGTTCAGCAGGTGAATCGCCCCCGGCCCTGAGGTCGCCATGCAGACGCCGAACTTGCCGGTGAACTTGGCGTACCCGACGGCCTCGAAGGCCGCCATCTCCTCGTGCCTGGCCTGGATGAAGGTGGGCTTGTCGTCGGCCCGCCCCCAGGCGGCCAGGATGCCGTTGATCCCGTCACCCGGGTAGGCGAAGACTTCGGTCACGTCCCAGGCGCGCAGGCGCTCGAGCAGGTAGTCGGCGACGGTGGGCTTAGCCATGGATTGCTCCCTTCGAGGGTTTTCGTCAGCGGCCGCCGGCGGCCAGGTGCGCGGCCGCGCGGGCGGAGACCGCCATGATGGTCAGTGCCGGGTTCGCGCTGCCCTGGGTCGGCAGCACGCTGCCGTCGGTGATGTAGAGGTTGGGGACGGCGAAGCTGCGGCAGTCGCGGTCCACCACGCCGTGCCGCTCGTCGGCGGCCATCCGGGCGCCGCCGACCAGGTGGGCGTAGCGGTCGATGGTGATGACCTCGTCCGCGCCCGCGGCCCGCAGGATGCGCTCCATGACGCCCTGCGCGGCGCGCATCAGCCGCTTGTCGTTGTCGCACTGGGAGTAGGAGAAACTGGCGACCGGCAGGCCGTAGCGGTCCTTCTCCTCGGCCAGGGTGACCCGGTTGCCGGGCTGCGCCAGGAACTCGCACAGCGCGCCCAGGCACGACCAGTGCACGTAGTCGCTCATGTACCGGCGCAGCCGGGCGCCCCAGTGCCCCTGCGCGGCCACGTGCTCGGCCCAGGTGATGGGCAGCGGCGAGACGGTCTGGATGGAGAAACCGCGCTTGTACGGCTGCGCGGGGTCGGTCTCGTAGAACTCCTCGGTGCTGACCTCGGGCGGCGGCGACTTGTACATCCGCACCTCGGCGTCGAACCGCCCGGCCGTCTGCGGCGCCCCCTGCACCATCAGGTACCGCCCGACCTGGTCGAAGTCGTTGCACAGGCCGTCGGGGAACCGGCGCGACGCGGAGTTAAGCAGCAGCCGCGGCGTCTCGATCGAGTAGCCGGCGACCGCCACCGCCGCCGCGCGCTGGAAGCGCGGCACCCCGCCGCGGATGTAGTGCACCCCGGTGGCCCGGCCGGTGCGCTCGTCGAAGCCGATCCCGGTGATCATGGCGTTCGCCCTGATCTCGGCGCCGTGCGCGAGGGCATCGGGGATGTGGGTGATCAGCGGGGATGCCTTGGCGTTCACCTTGCACCCCTGGAGGCAGAACCCGCGGTAGACGCAGTGCGGGCGGTTGCCGAACCGGCCGTTGGAGATGGCGACCGGTCCTACCTTCGCGGTGATGCCGGCCGCGTACGCGCCGCGCAGGAAGATCTCGCCGTTGCCGCCGACCGGATGCGGCCGCTGCGGGTAGCCGTGCGGGTCGCCCCAGGGCCAGTCCTCGCCCGCCACCGGCAGTTCCTGCTCGATGTCCTCGTAGTAGGGCCGCAGGTCCTGGTAACCGATCGGCCAGTCGGCGCCGACGCCGTCGTTTGTCCGGGTCGCGAAGTCGCTGGGGTGGAACCGGGGGGTGTACCCCGCGTAGTGCACCATCGAGCCGCCCACGCCGCGACCGGAGTTGTTCGAGCCCATCGGCACCGGGTCGGCGCCGCTGATCACCCGCGGCTCGGTCCAGTACAGGTGATGCGACCCGGCCTCGTCGCTGACCCAGTCCGCGTCCGGGTCCCAGAACGGCCCCGCGTCCAGGCCGACCACCCGCCAGCCGTGCCGGGCGAGCCGCTGCAGCAGGGTGGAACCCCCCGCCCCGCAGCCCACCACCACCAGGTCGACCGTGTCGCTGTCGGCGAACCGGCGCATGTCGGCCCGCAGCCGGTGATTGGTCCTGCTGCCGTCGTTGGGCAGCAGCCAGGCCGACTCGTTGCGCTCGCGCACCGTTGTCATCAGCGGTCCTTTCCGTCTACCGGATCGTCCGCGGGAGCCGCGTCGGCGACCTCGAAGGGCTCCCTGGCGTTCACGCCGGGATTCTTGTAGCCGCGCGGATAGGCGGGTCCGGGAAACCCGATCTCGTTCCACGCCGACGGGTGGGCGTAGAACGCCGTGCACGCGTACCGCGTCCACAGGCTCCACACGTGCGCGGCGTTCAGGCCGTGCCAGTCCTTCGCGCCGAGGTCCTGCACCGCCTGGATGACGGCCCGCTGGTCGTCGGCCGGCGCCAGGGCGAAGTCGCGGGAGCAGGCGTCCCGGCTGTCGGAGTCGAGGAAACGCAGCGTGTCCCGCCAGGCCTGCCCGTCCTGCGGCATGTCCGCGTAGCGCCAGCCGTCCGTCTGCTGTTCCGCCAGCCGGGCGTCGATCGAGGGGACGACCTCCACCTTCGGCTCGCCGTCGTCCTGCCCGAGTAGCCGGTCGCACAGCGCCGTCGCCGCGGCCTCCTCGGCGGGCGTGAAGAACCGGATGTCAGGCGGCCGACCGACACGGGAAAGGACCACACCCGCCGTCACCGCGTCCCAGTGCCCGGACTGGGCCAGGACATCGAAACCGGGGAAGCGGTCACCCGTGGCGTGGCTGATGCGGGGGGCGGCTCCGGCGCTGCCCGTCCCGCGCGGGCCGCCCGTGCGCCCGCTCACTTCTCGCGGCGCAGGATCGCGGCCAGCAGGCCCATGCCGCCGACCATGGTCACCAGCAGCGGGGCCAGCAGCGGCGGACCCATCTCCAGGTTGTAGCGGGCGTTCGACCAGCCGCCCGGCTTCTGCGCGATCCCGCGAGCGTGCAGGTAGGTGCCCTGCAGGCCGTTGGCGACGATGGCCGCCGAGGCGACCGGCAGCGCCGTCTTGGCCATCCGCTCGCTGAAGAACCCCGCGACCCCCGCCGCCGCCCCGACCGGCCCGAGAGCGACGGGAATCCACATCATCTTGTTGCCGAAGCTGGCGCTGTCATGCTCGAAGAAGATCTCCGCCGCGGTGACCAGCGCCCCCGCCGCCGTCAAGGCGGACAGGCCGCGCTCGAACCGGCCGGTCTCCACGTTCCTGACCATCCGGTCAATGCCGTACCTCGCGCGTCCGCTCACCGGACGCGGCTGCCCCAGCTTCATAGGATGTCTCCTCCCCCGCTGACTGCTGGCCCGCCGCGGCGCGGGCACCGGGCGTGACGTCAGCCAGGTACCCGCGCGGCCGGAAGTAAACGTCACGCCGCGGCGCGGGTCGCTCCGCGGCCAGGTCGCCGCAAGTGCGGCCAGGTCACCGGAGGTATTGACGACGCCGGCTTTCTGCGGCATCGTTCAGCCAGGCCCCAGTAACCGGACCGCTGCGAACAGCGACAGGCATGTCGGCGCGCCCGCGCCCGGATGGACGATGAGGTTCACCATGAAGCGTTCCTTGGCGCGCCCGGCCACGCTAGCGGCGGCGGGCACCCTCATTCTCGCGGCCGGCGCGCTGCAGTGGCAGCCGGCCTCGGCCGCACCGTCCGCACCGTCCGCACCGGGCGCCGCCGCCAGCGGAGGCCCGGGCGCCCCCTCCTACTTCGACCTCGCGCGCAAGGACTGCCTCGGCACCGCCGCGAACACCGGCTCCAAGGTCTGGTACACGGTCGCGGACGGCGTGCTCTCCGACGTCTACGAGCCCACCGTCGACAACACCAACGTCGAGACGCTGCAGTACGTCGTCACCGACGGCGCCACCTTCACCGACCTGCAGACCCGGGACATGACCTACACCGTGTCGGCCGATCCGGGCGGCATGCAGTGCACGATCACCTCGACCGACGCCAGGCACGGCTTCCAGCTGGTCACCACCTACATCACCGACCCGCAACGGGACACCGTGCTGATGAACACGCGACTGCAGCCGGTCAAGGACAGCCGCACGGACACCGGCAGGCTGCAGGTCTACGCGCGGCTCGACGCGCACGTGAACGGCGACGGCGGCGGGGGGACGCAGAACGCCGGCGGCAACACCGGCGTCATCGACCCGCGCACCAGCATCCCGGTCGTCTACAGCACCAACACGGTCACCGAGGCGGCCAACCGCGGCTACGCGGTGCCGACCTACATGGCGATGACCGCCACCTCCGCGGGCCAGGCCTCGGTCGGCTACGCGGGCACCGCCAGCGACGGCCTGACCCAGCTCGACAGCGCCCACGCGCTGACGCCGGCCACCTCGGCCGCCGACGGGCACATCGTGGCGACCGAGAACGTCACACCGCGGCCGGGATCCGGCGGCACGTTCACCCTCGCGCTCGGGTTCGGCCGCTCGCAGCAGCAGGCGGTCGACACCGCCGCCGCCTCGCTGCGGCTGCCCTTCCCCGCGGTCGCGCGGGCCTACGCGAACACCTGGTCCGCCTACGACCGGACGCTCATCCGGCCGCCCCGTGCGGTGCCCGGGCAGTCCGCGCAGACGGTCCGCCGGACCTACTACCTCGACGCCAACGTGCTGAAGGCCAGCGAGGACAAGACCTTCCCCGGCGCGGTGGTCGCGTCGCTGGCCTCCCCCTGGGGGCAGGCGGTCAACGCGGGCGACGACGTCAACGGCAAGCCGGTCTACTACGGCTCCTACCGGGAGGTCTTCTCCCGTGACTCCTACGAGGCCTTCACCGGCTTCCTGGCCGACGGCGACCTGGCCACCGCCCGCGCCCAGGTCCGGTTCCTGCTGGACGACCAGCAGCTGCCGACCGGCGAGATACCGCGCAACTCCCTCCTCAACGGCAAGGCGGCGCCGGACACCGGCGGCGACCAGCTGGACGAGACCGCCTACCCGATCCTGATGGCGTACCTGAGCGGGCTCGGCGGCGAGCGCGCGCTGTGGGCCGGCCACATCAAGCCGGCCGCGGACTTCCTGGTCGCGCACGGCCCGTCCTACGGGGTGGAGCGGTGGGAGGAGCAGTCCGGGTACTCCCCCTCCACGATCGCGGCCGAGATCGCCGGCCTGACCGCGGCCGCCGCCATCGCGGCCCAGCACCACGACCCTTCCGACGCGCGCGTCTACCAGGCCACCGCCGACGACTTCCAGCGCAACGTGCAGAGCTGGACGGTCACCTCCACCGGGCCCGACAGCCCGTCGCCCTACTTCCTGCGGCTGTCCAAGAGCGGCGACCCGAACGCCGCGGTCAGCTACAACCTGGGCAACGGCGGCCCGACGCCTCCGCAGGACACGGTGATCGACGGCGGGTTCCAGGAACTGGCCCGGCTGGGCGAGCTCTCGCCCGGCCGCGCGGTGTTCAAGAACTCGCTCTCGGTCCTCGACAGCACTATCGCCGTCAAGACCCCGTCCGGCACCGGCTACTACCGCTACGGCACCAGCGCCGCCGCCGGCAGCGCCGACGGCTACGGCGACTGCTCGACCGTCAACAGCCAGACCTCCTGCGCCACCGCCGGCGAGCCCTGGCCGACCACCGACACCGGCACCGGGCACCTGTGGCCGGTGCTGTCCGGCGAGCGGGCCGAGTCCGCGATCGCGCAGGGCGATCCGTCGCAGGCCTCGGCGCTGCTCTCCTTCATGATCAACTCCGCCTCGGGCGAAGGGCTCGTGCCCGAGCAGGTGTGGGAGGACCCGAGCCTGGCAGCCTCGCCCTACGGTTCCGACCCGACGACCGCGTCGATCGGCTTCGCCGACGGCCACGCGGCCGGCTCGGCCTCGCCGCTAACCTGGGCACAGGCCCAGGAACTGCGGCTGATCGTGGACCTCGGGGCCGGCCGTGACACCGACACCCCGGCCCTCACCACCGCCCGTTACGTCACCCACGGCGCCCCGGCCGCGACCCCGGTGACGATCACCGCCCCGGCCGCCGGGGCCACCATCGAGGGCGGCACCGCCACCGTCAGCGGCACCGCCGCGGCCGGCGCCACGGTGGACATCGAGACCCAGGACACCGACACCGGGGCCGCCGCCAGCACGGTGACCACGACCGCCGACGCCTCAGGCGCCTTCTCCGCCACGGTCGCGGTCGGCTTCGGCACCAACGTGATCACGGCCGCCGCCACCACGGGGGCCGGCGCCACCGGGCAGGCGCAGACCTCGGTGATCGGCGACGTGTCGGGCGGGACCACCGTGCTGTCGGTGACCGACCCGACCGGGGACGACCACGGCCCCGGCACCTACCAGTACCCGACCTCGCCGTCCTACACGGCCGGCTCCTGGGACCTGACCGGGTTCCAGGTGATCACCGCCGGGTCCGAGGTGTACCTCCGCACCTCGCTCGCCACCCTGGTGCCGACGTTCGGCTCGGTCGACGGCGCGCAGCTGCTCGACATCTACGTGCACGACCCGGCGGCCGCCAGCACCTCGACCGCGGCGGCGTACCCGAGCCGCAACTACACGATCGCCCCGGCCGACGCCTGGAGCCAGCGCCTGGAGATCCAGGGGTTCGCGTCCCCGGTGTGGGTCAACGCGGCCGGGGACCAGGTCGGCACCCCCGCCGCCGTGGTCGCCTCCACCGTCGCCAAGACGATCACGATCGCGCTGCCGGAGTCCGAGTTCGGCACCCCGGGCAGCGGCTGGACGTTCACCGTGGCGATCACCGGCCAGAACGGCTTCAACGCCGACCAGGCCATCTCGTTCACGACCAACCCGGGCCAGTACACCCTCGGCGTCTGCCCCGTCGGCGCGAGCGAGCCGATCTGCGCGCTCAACCCGAACTCGGTGCCCGAGGTAATGGACACGATCACGCCGCCCGGCGTCTCCCAGGCCACCGAGCTCAACCCGGTCAACGGCCCGGTGGTGCTGCACGGGGTCACCGTGCCGTAGCAGGCAGCCGCGAGAGCGCAGCCACGGACCGTTCGGTCAAGGCCTTCTTTTCCACCGAACGGTCCGCGGCTTCGCGGCCGCGGTCAGCCGCCGGCCCTCATCCGGGCCGCTACCAGGCGGCCGGCCGGCTCACCAGGCCCACGACGGGCCCAGCCCGTCGTGCTCCGGGCCGGGACCCGCGGCGCCGACGAGGTCGCGGGCGACGCTGGTGACGAACTCAAGCGACGCCTCCATGAACTCCAGCCTGACCTGCTCATGGCCGCGCGCGGTCAGGGCGCTGGGGAACACCTGGCAGATCCCGGCCAGGGTGAGCGCGCTGCGCCCCGGCTCCGCCGCCGGGGCCAGGGTCAGGCTGCCGTCCAGCCGGACGGTGAATTCATCGCCGGGCTCCACTGGTTCCCAGCGGACCGGGACGACGACGTGGTCCGCGGCCGGCACCTCCAGGTCGCCGAACGCCACCGCGACCAGTCCCGCCCCGCCGTCGGCGTACAGCCCGGGCCGCCCGTGCCCGGCCGGGTGCGCGGCGTATGCCGCCCGCCGCTGCGGCAGGCTCATCATCCAGTCGACTCCGGCCAGATCGGCCAGCTTGTCACGCACGGTGTCCATCCCGGTGTCCAGCGTGATCTTCGCGCCTGTCATCATGCGGCCAGCACACCAGTCCGTCCGGTGACCCGGCAGAGGCTAAGGTCACCGCTTGGTGCGGTCATCCGTCCCGGGGACACGGGCGCTAGGCCCGCTCAATACGCCGCCCGGTGATGCGGGCCGGGGTGATCCGCACCCATACGTCACGGGCACCGCTCGCCCACGGCTCAAGGCGGGTTTGCTGCTCAAGGTGGCGGACCTCGCGCTCCGTGGCGATCTTGCGCGCGTGGCCCTGCACCAGGACGCTCCAGCCTTCGCGGTTCGCCTCGTCAAGGCGGTCGGTCTCGAAGCTGACCGGCGCGTTCGCATGGGTCGCCAGCAGCGTGTCCGGTGCGGTGCGGAAGACGACGGCCTTCGCCGCCATGGCGTAATTGACCGGAAGCATCACGATCCCCTCGGCGGACATGAGCCCGACGCGGCCGACGCCGCCTGCTCCAGCAGGGCGAGGCATTCCTCCGGGCTGAGCGCCCGCGGGTTCCGCCCGGGACGGCGTTGCGCGGCGGCGAGCACCGCACCTGGCCGGCTCTCCAGCTCGTCCCGTCCGCCCGTGGGGCCGGTGACCTGGGTAACCATTACCCCACCTCCGTTCCTGGCACCGATGCTTACCACCCAGCGTTGTCCCCGGGCGCCGGCGGACGCTGCGGCCATAGGTCCCGCTCCGTTGTGCCGTCCGGGGGGCCGAAGGTCCCGCAACGCCCGGGCCGTCCGGCGGCCGGCCCGGTGCTCCGGGCGGATGGACATTGGCATAGCGGTGATGTTGGATGCGGGGACCGGCCCACACGATACCGGAGGTGCGGCCATGCACGATGAGTTGTTCCCCGTCACGTGGTCGGACAGACAGGCGGTGGTGACGCTGCCGGAGCACGTCGACGCCACGAATACCGGGCCGCTCCGCGACGAACTGCTCGGGCTGGTCAACCGCGGTCCCGAGGTGCTGATCGCGGACATGACCGGGACCGTCTCCTGTGATCACGGCGGGGCCGATGCCCTGGTCCGCGCTCACCAGCGCGCGTCGGTGAACGGCACGCAGCTCAAGATCGCGGCTGCTTCCCCGCTCGTGCGGCGGATGCTGACCGTGAGCGGGCTCGACCGGCTGGTCTCGGTGTACCCGTCGCTGGAGGCGGCGGTGGCGGCCCAGCGCCCGCAACCCGCTCCGCTCGCCAGGTCCGGCCCGGCGAACCGCGACCGGTCCGAGAGCCCGTTCGTTCCCCCGGCCGTGCTGTGGAGCCTGATCGACGCGCTGGCCGACGGAATCATCGTGGTGACCGGGGACGGGACGCTGGCGCTGGCCAACCAGCAGGCGGAAACCATGTTCGGCTACCAGCGCGGCGGACTGGCCGGCCTTCAGGTCGAAGCCCTGGTCCCTGACGTCCTGCGGGCGGGGCACGCCATCCAGCGCGCCACCTACCAGCAGCGCCCCACGGACCGTCCCATGGACATGCGGAGCCGGCTCGCCGGCCTGCGCGCGGACGGGACCACCTTTCCCCTGCGGATCAGCCTCAGCCCGGTTCCGACCACCACCGGCCGGCTCGCCCTGGCCGTCATCCGCGACCTCACCCACCCCCAGCCGCGAGCCGACCTAGCCACCCTGGCCCGGGCCGTCGCCGCCGGGCAGGAAACATCCGGGCGGGAACTACTCGACCGCGTCATCGGCGCCCTCCAGCGCATCGGGCTCACCCTGCACGCGGCCGAGGGCCTCCCCTGCGCGCAGGCCGTGCGGCGCATCGAGGCCGACCTCGGCCAACTCGACGACCTCATCCGCGAAATCAGGGATCACGTGTTCGCCAGCCACTCCGGCACGGACCTGTCCTGACGTCCGCCGCCCCGGGCAGGACGTATGCCTCTACCGCCGCCCCCGCTGGCCTGCTGTGCTTGAGGTGCCTGAAGACAGGCACGCAGGCCTAGCGAGGAGGCTGAAGGTCATGATCATCCGCACCGACCCGTTCCGTGAACTGGACCGGCTGCTGACCCAGCAGGTACTCGGCACCACTGCCCGGCCCGCGTCCATGCCGATGGACGCCTACCGGGAGAAGGACAGCTTCTACGTTCACTTCGACCTGCCCGGCGTCCAGGCGGAGTCCATCACCCTGGCGGTCGAGCAGAACGTGCTGACCGTCCGCGCCGAGCGCCTTCCCGCCGGAACCGAGGACACCGAACTGCTCGTCGCTGAGCGCCCGTCGGGCACGTTCAGCCGGCAGGTCATCCTCGGCGAAGCCCTCGACACCGAGCACATCGCCGCCGACTACACCGCGGGCGTCCTCACGCTGACCATCCCCGTCCGCGAGTCGGCCAAGCCGCACAGCATCCAGGTCACGAGCCACGATGAACCGCGGCGGGTGACGGCTAACGCCTGAGGCGGTCACGGCCGCGGGCGAGCCCGCTCCCTCCGGCCCGCGGTCGTGACCCTTCGGGTCACCCCTGACCTGGTCATGCGACTGACCTGGTCATGCGACCTTGCGCAGGTTCGCCGAGTGCTCCAGGGACCGGGCCCTTCCTATTTCACGCTCGCACCGCGCCGTCGCGTCCTCCAGAGGCCGATGTCCCGCGAACCCCGCCGAACGGCCCTGAGCGTCCCGGTCAGCTCGTCGTCGCTCAGCCGGGCCTCGCCGGCGAACGCCGCCCGCGCAGCCAGCCTCGT
>DAHWEX010000627.1 GCA_027326205.1 Actinomycetota bacterium | reverse complement strand
TGTCCGGGCCGTCATCCTCGGGCTCGGCGGCCGCGGCCGCGGCGGCGTCGGCCGCCTCGGCGAGGCTGACCGCCCGGCTGACCGTCTGGTTGACCTCTTCCTCAAGCGACATCCGGCTGTTTTCCGCGGTGACCAGGCCCTGCACACCGTCCAGGATGTCCGACAGCCGCCGGACCGTCTCCGCGTGCCTGGTGCTGAGCAGGTTGAGCCTGCGCTCGGCGCCGTCGTGGATGGCCGTCGCGCGGGCCGTGGCCTCGTCGAGCACCTTCTTCGCCTGCGCCTTGGCCTGGGCGAGGGCCTGGTCCGCCTTCTTGCGGGTGTCGCTGGTCAGCCGGTCGGCCTCGGTGCGCGCCGTGTTACGGGTCTTTTCCGCCTCGTTGCGGGCGGCGGAGATGGTCCGCTCCGCCTGCTCCTGGGCGGCCGTCAGCATCCGCTCGGCCTGCTCCCGCGCGTCGGCGCGGACCCGCTCGGACTCTTGCTGCGCCTCGGCCCGCAGGCTGGCAATGTCGTCGTCGGCCTTGTTCTTCTGTGCCTTGGCCTCGTCGTCCGCCAGCTTGAGAATCTGCGCGATCCGCTCGCTGACCTCCTCGTGCGCAGGCCTACCGGAAAGCGCCTGCTGGCGCACCGTGGAAAGCTCGCGGCGCAGGTGCTCAGACTCATCGAGAACCCGGGCGAGCCGCTGCTCTAGTTCCCTGATCTCGTTGTTCCGGCGCGCAACGAAGTCGTCAACCTGGCGGCGGCTGTAGCCGCGCATCTGCATCTCGAACTCTTCGTGCAGCAGGTTCGGCAGGAGGTCACTGTTTTCATTCATAGCATCACGAGAATCTTGGGTCCTGAGAGGTCTGCGGGGACGTTGTCCGGAGTCTAGCTGTGGCTGGTCCCGATAGTGGGCCTGCCCTGGTAATGAGCATCCTGAAAGCAGTTACGGACCCGACTCTTCTCCCGCCAGACCACCGCCCGCAACCGAAACGACCGAGTGTCCCGTTATATCCCAACTTTTGCTGTGACGAAAGTTGCTGCCGAGAACCGTGAGCTAAGAACGCGTTACTGGGATACGTGCTGACGGCTTAGAAGCCGGTAGAAGTCCTGCTCAGCGGGCATGGCGCCGACGCAGGTCATGACGTAAGCTGTAGCCATTCGGTTACCCTACGATATGCGGACACTTGATCATCTTCTGCGATATAGATGGACATATGGCGCCTGCGGTGACTGAGCTGACCGGGGTGGGCTGACCGGAGTGAGCCGACCAGGGTGAGCACAGTGCCGCGAGCGACAGATGCCTCATACCGGATCCAGAACATTTCCGCCGGGCGGTCGCGGAATCGTTATCGGCAAGCCGGGTAAACACACTCAAGGGTGGTCTGCGAATGGCCCCGATGGGTCATGCGGAGGAATGGTGTCGCGACGTAACCTGGAGGACGGGGCCAAGAGCGCCCGGCCAAAGGAGGTGAACACGATACCCATGCAAGTCGACCTTCGTGTTCACGACGACGTGGCGCTCGGCGAGATGGAACTCTTCGGCGAGGTCCTGGCCACCGTCGCGGCGAGCGACCACCAGCTCACGAAAAGCGAAATCGACGCCGCGTTGGGGCTCAGGCGGTAGCTAGGCGCTTCGGTACATGGCGTCGGCGGACCAGCGGATGAAGCCCAGGGCCATGTACATGCGGACCGCTGCGGCGTTGTCTTCGTCTACGTAGAGCATGACGCTGCCGAGGCCGCGGTCCCGCAGGTGGGCAAGGCCCGCGACCGTCAGCGCGCGGCCGAGGCCGCCGCCCTGCTGACCGGGGTCAACGCCGACGACGTAGACCTCCCCGATCGGCTCGCCGTTCTCGTCGCCGTCGGGGTGCACCTTCGTCCAGTGGAATCCCGCGAGCCGGCCGTCCCGCTCGGCGAGGAAGAAGCCGGCCGGGTCGAACCACGCCTCTTCTTCCCGCAGCCGCAGGTCGTCGCTCGTCCACGAGCCCTGCTCCGGGTGATGGGCGAACGCGCGGCTGTTAACCGACAGCCACGCTTCTTCGTCGGCCCCGGGCTCGAACGTGCGGACGGTCACCCCGGCGGGGAAGTCCGGCTCGGGGAGCGCCGCGTCCTTCAGGTTGATCCGGAGCCGCCACAGCGAACGGACCCGGGTAAAGCCGGCGGACGCGGCGAGCGCGGCGGCCGCGGGGAGATCGCCGTGGGCCCAGACCCGCACGCGGCGCCCGGCGGCGAGGTTCACCAACTCGGCGGCCAGGGCGGACCCGAGCCCCCGCCTGCGGTAGTCCGGGCTGACGAGAAGCTCGCCGCCGCGGTCGTCGTCCGGCGCACCCGCCGCCGCGGGCACCAGGTGGGCGTACCCGATCACCGTGCCGTCCGGCAGGGTGAGGCTAAGGTGCCTGACGCCCTTGCCGCCCCCGGTGACCGTGTAGCGGGCGTCTTCGGACAGCGGGGCGACCCCGTCGGCCGCGTGCGCGGCGTCCGCCAGGAGGAGGACCTTGCCGGCCGCCGCCCGGGACAGGGATCCTTTGGTAACCGTGAGGGCGACCTGGGTCACCGGTCCGCCGGGATCACGCTGTCCTGTGGCATCAGGTCGGAGTCCCTGTCCTCGGGAGCGCCCTTGACCGGGACGAACCGGTAGCCGACGTTCCGCACGGTGCCGATGAGCGCCTCGTGCTCGGGGCCGAGCTTGGCCCGCAGCCGCCGCACGTGGACATCCACGGTCCTGGTGCCGCCGAAGTAGTCGTAGCCCCAGACCTCCTGCAGGAGGTGCGCCCGCGTGAACACCCGGCCCGGGTGCTGCGCGAGGAACTTGAGCAGTTCGAACTCCTTGAACGTGAGGTCGAGCACGCGCCCGCGCAGCCGCGCCGAGTAGGTCGCCTCGTCGATCGCCAGGTCACCGGACCTGATCTCGTCCGGGGCGTCGGCGGCGGCGCGCATGGCCCGGCGTCCGGTGGCGAGCCGCAGGCGGGCCTCGACCTCCGCCGGGCCCGCCGTGTTCAAGATCACATCGTCAGCGTTCCACTCCGCGCTGATCGCCGCAAGGCCGCCCTCGGTGACGATGGCGAACATCGGGCAGTCAAGGCCCGTCGTGTGCAGCAGGCGGCAGATACTCTTGGCCTGCGCGAGATCGCGGCGCGCGTCGACCAGGATGACATCGGCCGGCGGCGCCTCGACGAGCGCGGAAGGGTCGGCAGGCAACACGCGGACGGAGTGCAGCAGCAGGCCGAGCGCGGGCAGAACCTCGGACGAAGGCTCGAGGACGCTGGTCACCAACAGCAACTCGCTCACGTGATGCCACCTCCAGGCTTACGGGCAGACGAACACCGTCTTTATCTGTATAAACACAAACGGGACCCGGGGGCAACATCGCCCGAGGTCCCGTTGAAGTGAGGATAGCTGATATGCCCACGGTGACCATCAGGTACTGGGCCGCGGCCAAGGAGGCCGCGGGCATCGCGGAGGAGTCCGTCAACGCGGACACGCTGCGTGACGCACTCGACACGGCGATCGCCGCCCGGGGGGCGGATAGCCGGCTCGCGAGCGTCATCACACGATCGTCTTTCCTGGTCAACGCCGATCCGGTGGGGCGAGCGGCCAAGGAGTCGATAATGCTCGACGAGGGGGACGTGATCGAGATACTGCCCCCGTTCGCGGGCGGCTGACGCCCACACGGAGACAGGGAGCGATCATTCGACTACCGGGTGTCGGCGAAACCGGTATCCGAAACCGGGCATCCAGTCATTAAACGTGATTACCTTCACCCGGTAATCCCCAGTAAACATTGGACACACTGCTTACAAGCGGTCACTAATCGGCGCGATTTGGTTGCTTTTAGCTACCAGTCACCGGTATACCGGTGACTGTGAGCACCGACCACGGTCCGCCCGGCCGAAATTTTCCGCCGCCATTGAACCGCCCGGCCGAGCCACCCGTTCTCCGTAGTGTGCCGAGCACAGCTACCTCCCGGGGGAGTGACCCGTCGGGAGCGGCCAGCGGTGGACGCAAGGCCGACGATGCCTTTATCCGGGCGCTCTACGCCGAACACGGCGGCGCCCTGCTTCGGTACGCCTTGCACCTGACTGGCGGAGACAGGCAGAAGGCGGAGGACCTAGTGCAGGAGACCATCGTGCGGGCCTGGCGACATCCGGAGGCCCTTGCGGACCGGCCAGCTCGCCCATGGCTATTCGCCGTGGCCCGCAACCTGGCGGTAGACGCTTACCGGGCGCGTCAGTCCCGGCCCCCGGAGGCGGGGCAGGAGGCGTTCGAGACGCTGCCCGCTCATGATGACGCGGACCGCACGCTCGAGTCGTGGGCCGTGGCGGAGGCGCTGGCATCGCTGCGCCCCGACCATCGCTCGGTCATCGTCGAGACCTACTACCGGGGCTGCTCGGTAGCCGAGGCGGCGGCCACGCTCGGCATCCCGCCGGGGACCGTGAAGTCGCGCACCTACTACGCGCTGAAGGCGCTGAAGCTGGCCCTGCAGGAACGGGGGCTGGCACCGTGACGAGTAGCACCATGGAATGCCCGGAGGCCAGGATCTCGCTCGGCGTCTACGTGCTCGGCGCGATCGACCCGGCCGAGCGGGCTCAGGTCGACGCCCACCTGGCGACCTGCCAGGAGTGCCGCGACGAGCTCGCCGGGCTCGCCGGACTGCCGGCCCTGCTCTCCCGCGTCTCGAAAGAAGAGGCGATCGCGCTCGCCGACACCAGCGACAGCCCCTTTCCCTGGAGCGACATCGACCCGCCCGAGCCGCCGCGCGAACTGCTCGCCACGGTCCTGGACCTCACCGAGGCGCGCCGTCGCCGCCGCCGCTGGCGAGAGGCGAGCATGGCGGTCGCGGCCGCCGCGATCGTAGCCGCCGGCGTGTTCGGCGGCCTGCGGATCGGCTCCGGCACGGCGCAGCCGACGGTGGCGGCCGGGACGCAGTCGAAGCTGTACGTCGGCCCGCAGAACAGCCCGATGCAGACCGCGTCCGGGCAGTCGGGGGACATGACCGCCACGGTCAGCTACAGCTCGATGGGCTGGGGCACCTACGTCGACACGAAGGTCAAGGGCATCCCGGAGGGCACGAACTGCCAGCTCTGGGTCATCGAAGCCAACGGGAACCGCGTGCTCGCGGACAGCTGGGTGACCGACAACCTCGAGGGCACCGTCTGGTACCCGGGATCGGTCGGGGTCTCCAGCAAGGACATCACGGGTTTCCAGGTCACCGTCGGCAAGGGACAGGGGATCCAGATCACGGCCTGATCTCGGGCTAATGTCAGGCTAATGTCGTCCGGCGGGAATACCCGCCGCTGCGCCCGGTGCTGGAGTAGTCGTGGTCGGTGGCCTGATAGCGCTCGCAGTCGTCCTTGCCGTGGCATCAGCGACGGGCTTCGCCATGCGCCGCCGCCAGGGACGCTTCGCGGCGGTGCCGGTCCCCGGAGCGGGGACCGGCACCGCCGCGGCGCCGGCGGCTCCCGGCAGTGCCCTGAGCGCCGACGACCTTGGCGTCCCGCTGGGCGCGCAGGCGACCCTCGTCCAGTTCTCAACCGGGTTCTGCGCCTACTGCGGCCCGGCGCGCAAGCTGCTGGCCGAGGTGGCGGGGCAGCGCGACGGCGTCACGTTCGTCGAGATCGACGCGGCCGAGCGGATGGAGCTCACCCGGCGGCTGCGCATCCTGTCCACGCCGACGGTGCTCGTGCTCGACCCGCTCGGCGGTGTCACGAGCCGGTCCTCGGGCCCGCAGCGCAAGGCCGACATCGTGGCCGCGCTCGGCCGGGTCCTCGCGCCGGACGGGATGCCGTCGTGAGTTTCCACAGCCTCCCGTTCCCTGGCTTCCCGGCCTCCCGGCCGCTTCAGGCGACAACGCGCGCCCAGTTGGCGAACCGGGTGGTGACACCGGTCCGTTCGCTGAATAGCATCAGGTACGTGCCCTCCAGGACCGCGCAGATGCTCACCAAGCGGCGAGCCGTCGACTTCTGCCGGGTCGCCACCGCGATGTGTCCGTGCTCTGTGCCCTTCGTCGCCTGAGTTAGCAGCACGGTTTTGCCGCAGGCAGGCGGAGGACGTCAGCAAGCACACCCGCACCCTGCAATCTGGAGCATGACAATGCCCGTTGACTCGCGTGGCCCGCGTTTTGGCGCGGTGATCACGACCGTGGTCCTCGCGGTCGTCCTGGTCACCTCCGGCGTCTCGCACCCGCTCGCCGGATGGCTGCTCTTTGCCCAGACCCTGGTTTTCGCCGTGGGAGCGCTGGCTGGGCTGCGCTACGCCCCCTACGGCCTCATCTTCCGCAACCTGGTCCGGCCGAGGCTCGGGCCGCCGACGGCGACCGAGCCCGAAGCGCCGCCCCGGTTCTCGCAGGGCGTGGGCATGGTGTTCGCCGGGGTCGGCACGATCGGCTTCGCGGCCGGCCTGCCGGTCCTCGGGATCGTCTTCGCCGCGTTCGCCCTGGCCGCCGCGTTCCTCAACGCGGCGTTCGATTACTGCCTCGGTTGCCAGCTGTACCTACTCATCCAAAGGATCCGGCCGGCCCATTAGCGGGCGGGCCGTACAAGGAGGAATCTCTATCATGAGCCGTTCCGACGTCCTGGTCGACGCCGACTGGGTCGAGGCCAGGATTGGTGCTCCCGGCACCGTCATCGTCGAGGTAGACGAGGACACCAGCGCCTACGACAAGGGGCACATCCCCAGCGCGATCAAGATCGACTGGAAGAAGGACCTGCAGGACCCGGTCCGCCGCGACTTCGTGGACAAGGTCGGCTTCGAGACCCTGCTCTCCGAGCGCGGCATCTCCAACGACGACACCGTCGTCCTCTACGGCGGCAACAACAACTGGTTCGCCGCCTACGCGTACTGGTACTTCAAGCTGTACGGGCACCAGAACGTGCTGCTCCTCGACGGCGGCCGCAAGAAGTGGGAACTCGACTCGCGCGAGCTGAGCACCGACGCGGCGACCCGCGAGAAGACCAGCTACACCGCCACCGAGCAGGACGCCTCGCTGCGGGCCAAGCGCGACGAGGTGCTCGACGCGATCGGCAAGCAGAACCTGGTCGACGTCCGCTCCCCCGACGAGTTCGCCGGGCGACTGCTCGCCCCGGCGCACCTCCCGCAGGAGCAGGCACAGCGCGGCGGGCACATCCCGACCGCCAAGAACGTCCCGTGGTCCAAGGCCGCGAACGAGGACGGCACGTTCAAGTCCGACGCCGACCTGACCACCCTCTACAAGGAGGACGCCGGCGTCAACTTCGGCAAGGACACGATCGCGTACTGCAGGATCGGGGAGCGCTCCGCGCACACCTGGTTCGTGCTGCACGAGATCCTCGGCCTGCCGAACGTGAAGAACTACGACGGGTCCTGGACGGAGTACGGCTCGCTGGTTGGCGTGCCGATCGAACTGGGTGAGGGCAAGTGAGCAACGACAGCTGCGGCGCGCCTGCGGGCGGAGTGACCATCACGAAGGACAAGGCGGGCAAGGAGGCGATCATCGAGGGGCAGGTGCTCCGCGGTGGCGCCCCGGTGTCCACGGGCTACGCCCGGCTCCTGGGCTCGGGTGACGAGTTCGTGGCCGAGGTGCCGCTCGGCGAGGACGGCGGGTTCCGGTTCTTCGCGGCGCCTGGGGAGTGGGTGCTGCGCGTGCTGGCTCCGGGCGACCTGCGGCTCGAGCAGGAAGTGACGGCTGACATCGGGCAGGTCACCAAGGTCGAGTTCCTGGTCTGACTCTCGGTTTTGACTTTCGGGTCTCAACTTTCGGGTCTCAAACTTCAAGTCAAAACCTGAAAACCTGAAAACCTGAAAGTCAAAACCTATTCAGGTACGGTGCGGGGCTGCCGGGAGATTACCCAGAACCTCCTTCGGAAGGTTCTGGGTTAATCCCCCGGTCAGCCCCGCTGCGTTTTGGTGTGGTTTCACCTAAAAGTCAAAGTCAAAGTCAAAGTCAAAATTACGGTCAAAGTCAAAGTCAAAGTCAAGGGCGAGGGCGAGGGCGGAACCAATTGGTGGCTGGCGGCCTGCGGCCGACTCTCTTGGGCTGACGCGTACCGGGCACGCTGGGGCTCCATGGCCGGAGGCAGCGGGGGGGAGAGCGCCTTGCTGGCGGCCTGCGGCCGGCGCTCTTGGGCTGACGCTTGCCTGGCACGCTGGGGATACGCGGGCGG
>DAHWEX010000769.1 GCA_027326205.1 Actinomycetota bacterium | reverse complement strand
AATCTTCCGGCGACCCGCGCCGAAACGGACTAGGTTTTGAATTTACGAAAGAGCCGAGGAAAAGCTCGACTCATCCTCGAACGGGCCAACGACCGCCAGTACCTTGGGCCGGGTCAGAACCTCGGACGCGATCGCGCGGATGTCGTCGTGGGTGACCGCGTCGATCGCCGCGAGCACGTCGTCCACCGGTTCGAGAGACGGGTAGACGAGTTCCGCCTTGCCCAGCCGGGTCATCCGCGAGGACGGGTCCTCAAGGCCCAGGACGATGCCGCCGCGCACCTGCCCCTTGCCGCGCTCGAGCTCGGCGTCGGTGAGCCCCGAGGAGACCACCTTTTCCACCTCGGCGGCGGCGATCGACAGCACTTCCTCGGCCTTCGACGGCAGGCAGCCGACGTAGACGCCCCACAGCCCCGTGTCGGCGTGCTGGGAGGCGAAACTGTAGACCGAGTAGGCCAGGCCCCGCTTCTCGCGCACCTCCTGGAACAGGCGCGAGGACATCCCGCCGCCGAGCGCCGCGTTCAGCACGCCGAGCGCGAACCGCCGCTCGTCCGTGCGGGCCAGCCCCTCGCAGCCGAGGACCAGGTTGGCCTGCTCGATCGGCCGGGAGAGCAGGGTCACGCCGGACCCGGCCGCCGGGCCGTACCCGTCCCAGAGACCGCCGGCGTCGCGCAACCGGGGCGCCGAAGGCGACGCGCCGGCGAAGCCGGAAGTGACCGGGCCGAACGCCGCCGCGATACCCGCGACCACGGCATCGTGGTCCAGGTTCCCGGCGGCCGACACGACGATGTGCGGCGGGGTGTACCGGGCCTGGTAGTGCTCGAAGATCTGCTCGCGGGTGATCGCGTTGATCGATTCCACGGTGCCGAGGATCGGCCGGCCGAGCGGCGTGTCGCCGAACAGCCGGGTGGTGAACGCCTCGTGCGCCGAGTCCGACGGGTCGTCCTCGTTCATCGCGATCTCTTCGAGCACGACATTGCGCTCGGCGTCCACGTCCTTCGGCTCGATGAGCGAGGACGTCACCATGTCGCCGAGCACGTCGATCGCCAGCGGCAGGTCCGCGTCCAGCACCCGTGCGTAGTAGCACGTGTACTCCTTGGCGGTGAACGCGTTCATCTCGCCGCCGACCGCGTCCATCTCCGCCGAGATGTCCAGCGCGGTGCGCTTGCCGGTTCCCTTGAACAGCAGGTGCTCTAGGTAGTGGGTGGCGCCGGCGTGGGACTCGTCCTCGTCCCGGGAGCCGACGCCGACCCAGATGCCAAGCGCCACCGACCGGACGGCCGGAAGGTACTCGGTGACCACGCGCAGGCCGCCCGGAAGGACGGTCCTGCGCACGGTCCTCTCAGCGGCAATGCTCACTCGCGGTGCCCGCCCCGAGAGCGCTGCCGGGTGCGGTTGCCGCCCTCACGGTCACCGCGGTCGTTGCGGTCCCGGCGGGGCCGGTCGCCGCGGTCCTCGCGCTCGGGACGCTCGCCGTTGGGCTCGTCACCGCCGAGGTCCTCGCCAGCCGCCTCGCGCTCGATCACCTCGACCGGGACCAGCGAGAGCTTGCCGCGGTCGTCGATCTCG
This sequence comes from Actinomycetota bacterium, assembly GCA_027326205.1. Taxonomy (GTDB): domain Bacteria; phylum Actinomycetota; class Actinomycetes; order Streptosporangiales; family Streptosporangiaceae; genus Trebonia. The sequence goes on along the minus strand of DAHWEX010000769.1, from coordinate 2,787 downwards.
CGGATCTCCACCTGGATCTTGTCGCCCACGTGGATGACGTCCTCCACGTTCTCGATGCGCTTGCCGCCGTGCAGCTTGCGGATCTGGGTGACGTGCAGCAGCCCGTCCTTGCCGGGCAGCAGCGACAGGAACGCCCCGAACGTGGTCGTCTTGACGACGGTGCCCATGAACCGCTCGCCCACCTCGGGCATGTGCGGGTTGGCGATCGCGTTGATCGCGTCCCGTGCGGCGTCGGCGGACGGGCCGTCGGTCGCGCCGACGTAGATCGTGCCGTCGTCCTCGATCGTGATCTCGGCGCCGGTCTCGTCCTGGATCGAGTTGATCATCTTGCCCTTCGGGCCGATGACCTCGCCGATCTTGTCGACCGGGACCTTCAGGGTGATGATCCGGGGCGCGAACGGCGACATCTCGCCGGGAGCGTTGATCGCATCGCGCATCACGCCGAGGATCGTCATCCGGGCGCCGCGCGCCTGCTTCAGCGCAGCGGCCAGGACCGAGGCGGGGATGCCGTCGAGCTTGGTGTCGAGCTGAAGCGCGGTGATCACCTGCTCGGTGCCGGCCACCTTGAAGTCCATGTCGCCGAAGGCGTCCTCCGCCCCGAGGATGTCGGTGAGCGTGACGTACTGGCCGCCCTCGTGGATGAGGCCCATCGCGATGCCGGAGACCATGGCCTTCAGCGGGACGCCGGCGTTCATCAGCGCCATCGTGGAGGCGCAGACCGAGCCCATCGAGGTCGAGCCGTTGGAGCCGATCGCCTCGGACACCTGGCGGATCGCGTAGGGGAACTCCTCGCGAGCCGGCAGCACCGGGAGGATGGCCCGCTCGGCGAGCGCCCCGTGACCGATCTCGCGCCGCTTGGGCGAGCCCACCCGGCCGGTCTCGCCGGTGGAGTACGGCGGCATGTTGTAGTTGTGCATGTAGCGCTTGGTGCGCTCGGGGTTGAGCGTGTCGATCATCTGCTCCATGCGGAGCATGTTCAGCGTGGTGACGCCCAGGATCTGGGTTTCGCCGCGCTCGAAGATCGCCGAGCCGTGCACACGGGGCAGCACGGCGATCTCCGCGGCGAGCGGCCGGATGTCGGTGAGTCCGCGGCCGTCGATGCGCAGTCCGTCGTTGATGATCCGCTGCCGGACCAGCTTCTTGGTCAGCGACCGGATCGCGGCGTTGATCTCCTTCTCGCGGCCCTCGAACTTGCCGGCCAGCCGCTCGTGGGCGAGAACCTTGACCCGGTCCTCTTCGGCGCCCCGCTCGAGCTTGCCGGCGATGGTCAGCGCCTCGCCCAGTTCGCCGGACACCGCGGCGGCGACCGCCGCGTAGACGTCCTCGCTGTAGTCGGCGAAGATCGGGAAGTCGGCCGTGGTCGCCGGGGCGATGCCGGCCTCGACCGCCGCGGCGGCCAGGATCCGCTGCGCCTCGCACAGCGCCGCGATGAACGGCTTGGCGGCCTCGAGGCCCTCGGCCACGGTCTCCTCGTCGGGAGCGACCGCGCCGGTCGTCCCCGCGTCGGCGAGCAGCTTGAGGGTCTGCGGCGTGGACTCGGCCTCGACCATCATGATCGCCACGTCGCCGTCCTCGAGCATCCGGCCGGCCACCACCATGTCGAACGTGGCGAGCTCGAGCTGCGGGTGGGTCGGGAACGCCACCCACTGGTCCTTGATCAGCGCGACCCGGACGCCGCCGATCGGCCCGGCGAACGGCAGCCCCGCGAGCTGGGTGGACATGGACGCGGCGTTGATCGCGACCACGTCGTACAGGTGCTCGGGGTGCAGCGACAGGACCGTCTCGACGATCTGGATCTCGTTGCGCAGGCCCTTGACGAAGGACGGGCGCAGCGGGCGGTCGATCAGCCGGCAGGTGAGGATCGCGTCCTCGGACGGGCGGCCCTCGCGGCGGAAGAACGAACCGGGGATGCGCCCGGCCGCGTACATCCGCTCCTCGACGTCCACGGTCAGCGGGAAGAAGTCCAGGCCCTCACGCGGTTGCTTGGACGCGACGGTCGCCGACAGGACGACGGTCTCGTCGTCAAGCACGACGAGGGCAGAGCCGGACGCCTGACGGGCGAGACGGCCAGTTTCAAATCTGATTTTGCGTACGCCAAACTCGCCGTTATCGATAACGGCTTCGGCGCTCTTCACACCCTTCACGGGTGAGACCTCCTTTTCGGGGGGGTCCGGGGGTCGTCCCCCGGGGGATAGGGCGAGGCGATTGCGGTGCGCGCCTTTTGCGCACAGCGGCCAGCCAACGCCTTGCGGTAGATCCCGCACCCACCCGCCGCCGTGCCGTGGTCGGCTCTGGCGTGCCCGCTCGCGAACCAGCGGGTATGCCGGCCGGTCTTCGATCGAAGCCCTCGGGGAACTGCTGCTGCGACCCCGGGGACCACTACCGAGGACCGGCCCAGGCGCTCGGGCCGGGGGCTACGGGATGTGTCTTGTCGCTCGTATTCTGTTATCACCCAGGCCAGGGCCCCACAGTACCGGCCCGGGACCTGTCAGGTCCAGCGTCCGCCCCGGCGAGGCGGCCCTTGCCCTACTAGCCCCGTGAGGCTCCCCTGCGCGAGGCCGCCTCTTCCGTGAGCGGGTGCCTCCTCGCCGGAAAGACCGACCCTCCCCGCGAGGCGTTTTGCGCCTCGCGTGTGGGGGTCCGGGGGGTCATCCCCCCCGGGAGACATCAGGTAAGGCGATCACGGTCCGCGCCTTTCGCGGACAGGGACCGCCCGTCGCCTTGCCGTCCTTACCGTCGCAGGCCAAGCCGCTCGATCAGCGTGCGGTACCGGGTGATGTCGGTCTT
>DAHWEX010000762.1 GCA_027326205.1 Actinomycetota bacterium | reverse complement strand
CAGCAGCCACGACGGCCAGGGCTTACTCGCCATCGTGGCGGCTGGCCTCGGTTATTGTGCTGCGCTCCCTCGTCCCCGCGCTGATCAGGAACAGGTGGGACGGCCGGGAGAACGTTCCCAGAAGCGGCGGTGTGATCCTGGCGGTGAATCACTTGTCCTACCTCGACTTTGCGCCCGACGGCGTGTTCTTCCACTCCTGCGGCCGTTATCCGGTGTTCATGATCAAGGCGTCGGCATTCGAGGTGAAGGGCATCGGCGGGTTTCTGCGCAAGGCGGGGCAGGTGCCGGTGTACCGCGGCAGCAGTGACGCGGCACTGGCGCTCGGCGAGGCAGAAGAGCGGCTGGCCGAAGGCGCGGCTGTGGTTTTCTACCCGGAGGGGACCACGACCCTCGACCGCGACTGGTGGCCGATGGCCGCCAGGACCGGTGTCGCCCGGCTCGCCCTGGCCACGGGCGTGCCGGTGATCCCGGTCGCGCACTGGGGCACCCAGGACATCGTTCCCTTCGGCAGGAAGGTACCGAGGCTGTTCCCGCGCAAGACCGTGCACGTGGTGGCCGGCTGCCCAGTGGACCTGTCGCGATGGGCCGGGCAGCAGGATTCCGCGAAGGCGCTGCGCGCCGCTACCGACGCGATCATGGCACGGGTCACGGAGCTGGTCGGCCAGCTGCGCGGGGAGATCCCGCCCCCCGTCCCGTACGACCCTAGGAACCCGGCTGGCGCCGGGCCGGAATCAATGACGAAACCGTTCCCGGAAGCCCCGCCGGGCTAATTGGATGGCAGGACCGCCCCTCACCTGCCAGCAAACGGCCGTCACGCAAGCTCAGCCGGTAAGCCGCGTTATCGCCGCGTACTGGCAGGCCGCGGCGGCGCAGACGTAAACGTGAAAGGCCTCGTGATAGCCGAACACCGACGGGTAAGGGTCTGGCCAGCGACGATGGTAGAAAAACGCGCCGGCGATGTAGAGCAGGCCGCCGGCCAGCAGCAGGATCCCGGATACGGTGCCGGCGCGGATCCACACCCACGGCAGCGCGAGGCCGCCGACGCAGCCGAGGCCGATGAACAGCGCACCGGCCATGAACTCCGGCGCGCTCGCCCGGGCGAGGCGGACGGCTACCGCGGTGAGCGTTAGCGCCCACATGACGACCAGACAGGCCAGGCCGGCGCCGGCGGGTGCGGAAAGCAGGAAGGCGGGAGTCGCCGTGCCGGCGATGAGGAAGAAGATCATCGCCTGGTCCAGGTGCCGGAGCCGCAGCCGCCAGGAGGCCGTCCAGGTACCGCGGTGGTAGAGCGCGCTGGTCCCGAACAGGGCACTGAGGCTTACCGCGTAGACGGCGGTGGCCGTGACCTGCGCGGCACCGTGCGCACGGGCAAGCAGCACCGCGCCGCCGGCCAGTGAGGCCAAGAAGCAAAGCAGGTGCAGCCAGCCGCGAAGGGCCGGCCTGGCATAGTAGACACCGCGACGAGCGTCGTAAAGCAGGGGCGCCTCTGTGCGGCCCGCGCCTGCCGCCGCCTGCCCGGTCATGTGCCTACCGGCCGTATAAGCATGAAAACTCCAGTTCCTGCCGCTGCCCCGCATAGTGCGCGGGCTCAGCTGCCGGGGACCAGAGCAGCCCAATCAGACTACGCTCTGCCGCGCCCCGTGAGTAGGCGGGTGCTAAGCCTGCGGGCCGGGCGGGCAGCCCACGACGACCCGGTCAGGATGACGGTGAAGCCGGTGACCTGGCGGCGCTGACCGCTGGCTCCTGCGGGTCCGGCGCGGCCGTGCGGGGGCGGGTGCGGCGCAGGCCCGGGATGAGGGCGACGGTGACGGCGAGGGACGCGCAGCCCAGCAGGCCGATCGCGGTCGCCGCGGCCGACGGGGTGCCGCCGAGGCGCTGCGCCAGCAGGCCGCCGATGACCGCCGCGATGCCCTGCATCGCCAGCATGCCCGTGACGTACAGGCCGAGGACCTGGCCGCGCACGTCGGCGGCGGTGTGGGTGATGAGGCGCTCCTGCAGCGGCAGGCTCGCGGCGTACCCGGCGGAGGCGAAGAAGCCGAGAGCGAGCGCGGCGGGCAGCGGCGGGTGGAACAGGAACAGCACGTACGGCGCCGCCAGCAGGAACCGCAGCGGTTCCACCAGCCAGGTGCGCGCCGCGGCGGGCAGCACGCGTCCCACCGTGATGTCGCCGGCGAGCATGCCGGCCGCGGTGGCGGCGAACAGGTAGCCCGCCGCGTGCCCGCCGAACGGGACGAACAGCGACTCGCACCCGACGACCAGGCCGTTCGGCACGCAGCCGGCGACGAACACCGGGCGCAGCAGCGGTGAGCCGAACAGCGCCCGGTTGACCTCACGGGAGCGGCGCACCATCGACTCTCCCGTGACCGGCTCTCCCGTGACCCGCGGTGGGTGGTCGGCGACGCCCAGGTACACCACGAGGACCGCGACGGCGCCCGCGCCTGCGGCCACCAGGAACAGTCCCGACGTAGCCAGTCCGATGAGAAGCAGGCCGCCGAGGCCGTACCCCGCGATCTGCATGCCGCCGACCGCGATGTTGAGCGTCGCCCGGCCGAAGACGTAGCTGTCCCGCGGCAGGATGTCGGTGAGCAGCCCGAGCATGGATCCGCTGGTCGCGGCCATCACCGCCCAGGGCAGGGCGAGGAACGCGAACCGCGCGCCCCACGGCAGCCCAGGGATGGCCTGCAGCAGGTCGGCCGCGCAGCCGACTGCGCCGGTGGCCATCAGCGCCTGCCGCGGCCGCAGCAGGTCCGCCGCCGACGAGGTGAACCACGAGGCGGCCAGCCGGATCAGCGGCCCGCCGAACATGGACAGCCCGGTCAGCACCGCGTTCCCGGTCGCGGCGTAGGTGACGGTGCCGAGCGCCAGGCTGCCCGCCGAGGCGGCCGCCATGACCAGGCACTGTGCGATGAACATGGCACGGAACTCGGGGACGGCGAACAGCTGCCGGTAGGTACGCACCAGGCGAGTGTGTCCGAGTCCGGCACGCAATCGCCAATCTTTTTGCGTGAGCGCGCGGCCTTGACCGCCTGGCCGGCGCGAACCGCGCGGCGCTGCTCCGGGCGCGGTGCCCGGTGCCGGCGGACCGCGCCCGGCGAGGCGCTGGCCGCCGCGGACGGCGGCTAGCCGGCCCGCAGGACCGCCTCGGCGGCGGCGGCCAGCAGGGGGCGCAGCCGGTCCTCGGGCAGGCCGCTGTTGTGGAACAGCGCGGACTGGATCGCCCCGATCGCGGCGTGCACCAGCGCGCGGGCGTCGGTGTCGGGGAGCCCGGCCCGCAGCTCGGTCAGCAGGTGCACCCATTCCTCCAGGTAGAGGCGCTGCTTGCGGCGGAGCCTGCGGCGGTCGGGTTCGGGCAGGCTGGCGATCTCCGTGTAGTACACCTGGGCGAGCTGGCGCTCGGCGACCACGAACTCGACCTGCCCGGCGATCAGCGCCGACAGCGCGGCCGCCGGGGCGGCGTCGGCCGCGGCGATCTCCTGCGCCTGGGCGAGCAGCCGGTCGATGACCCGGTCGAACAGCGCGACGAGCACGGCGGACTTGCTGTCGAAGTGCCGGTAGATCGCGGACCCGGTGATGCCGGCCTCGGCGCCGATGTCGGCCATGCCGACCGCGTGGAAGCCGTTGCCCGCCAGCAGGCCCGCCGCCGCGGCGAGGATGCGTTCCTTGCGCGCCGGATCCCGGACCCGGCGGCCGTCCGGCGCGGTCAGCTCTGGTCACCTCCCGGCCGGGCCTGCCCGTAGGACCGGGGCAGGTTCAGGCTGTGCTGGGCGATGTAGTTCAGGATCATCTCGGCGCTGACCGGCGCGATCTTCAGCAGCCGGGCGAGGCCCCAGTAGGGGACCAGGCCGTACTCCGCCGACAGGCCGTTGCCGCCGTGGGTCTGGATGGCGGCGTCCACCGCGGCGAGCGCCGCCTCGGCCGCCGCGTACTTGGCCATGTTCGCGGCCTCGCCGGCCGGCTGCCCGTGGTCGTGCAGCCAGGCCGCGCGCTCGGTGACCAGGGCCGCGGTCTCCACCGCGATCTTGGCCTTGGCCAGCGCGTGCGCGATGCCCTGGTGCGCGCCGATCGGGGTTCCCCAGACGGCGCGGGTGCGGGCGTACCCGGCGGCCCGGTCGAGCACGTGCCGGCCTACCCCGACCGCGATCGCGGCCCCGGTGATCCGCTCCGGGTTCAGCCCGTGGAAGACCTGCTCGAACCCGGCGCCCTCCGCGCCGAGCAGCCGGCCGGACCCGACCCGGACGTCGTCGAAGAACAGGGTGAACTGCTTCTCCGGCAGCTGGGCCGACACCGGCAGCGGCTGGCGGACGAGACCGGGGGCGTCGGCGTCCACGACGAACAGCGACAGCCGGCCGCGGCCGGTGACCTGGTCGGTCCCGGTCCGGGTGACGACGAGCACCGCCTGCGCCTCGTCCACGCCGGAGATGTAGTACTTGGTCCCGCTCAGCAGCCACTCGTCGCCGTCCCGCCGGGCCGTGGTGGCGACCTGGTGCGAGTTGGAGCCGGCGTCCGGCTCGGTGATCGCGAAGGCCATCTTCGCCTCACCCGAGGCGAGCGGCGGCAGCCACCGGGCGCGCTGCTCCGGCGTCCCGTAGCGGGAGATCATCTCGCCGCAGATCGCGCTCGACACCAGGAGCAGCAGCAGCGGGCAGCCGGCCTCGGCCACCGTCTCGCAGACCACGGTGAGCTCGGACAGCCCGGCGCCGCCGCCGCCGTACTCCTCGGGGATGTTCACGCCGATGAACCCGGCGGCGCCGAGGGCCTGCCACAGCTCGGTCGTCGGCTCGCCCGCGGCCGCCTTGCGGGCGTAGTACCCGGCGCCGAACTTCCCGGCGATCTCGGCCACCGCCGCGCGCAGCTCGCGCTGGTCGCCGGCTTGCGGAAACTCCATGTCAACCTCGGTTCTCGGTCGTGACCGCCGCAAGCAGGGCGACGGGAACGTCGGCGTAGCGGCTGCGCAGGTACTCGCCCAGGCCCTTGGCCTGCGGGTCGGGCCGGGTGGAGGACGCGACCCCGTCGCCGAGCAGGCCGGCGATCACGAAGTTCAGCGCGCGCAGGTTGGGCAGCTCGTAGCGGCGCACCGGCAGCCCGGCGGTTTCCGGCAGCAGCGCCCGCAGCCGGTCTTCGGTCAGGTAAGCGCGCAGCCACTCGAACGCGGCGGGGTCCCGGGTCCACACGCCGACGTTGGCGTTTCCGCCCTTGTCGCCCGAGCGGGCGGCGCAGATGCGGCCGAGCGGCACGCGCCTGACCGGCCCCGGCTCCGGCGGGCACGGCTCCGGCGGGTCTACGGCCGTCAGGCCGTTCGCGGGCGGGGGCGGCGGGGGCGGCTTGGAGGCTCCGGCCGGGCCCGCGGGCGGGTGCGGGATCACGGTGCGGGTGCCGTCCGGCAGCACCACGGCGTGCTCCACGACCGCCGCGGGGACGAGCGCCGGCCAGTACACGCCGTAGGAGCTCTCCGCCGTCGGGGGAGTGGTGGTGTGGAAGCCGGCGTAGCCGCCGAGCGCGAGTTCCATCGTGGCGTTGGCGAACCGGCGGCCGACCTTGCGCGGGTCGGGGTCCTTGACGGTGACCCGCAGGTGCGCGGTGGCCTGCTCGTTGCCCGGCGCGTCCGGCCGGTCGTAGCGGATGAGCCGGACGTCGGCCTCGGCGAAGGAGTCCCGGCCGCCGAGGATGCCGAACAGCTCGTCGACCGCCCACGCGGCCTTCTCCTCGATGTCAAGGCCGGTGAGCACGAGGGTCATCGTGTTCCGGTAGCCGCCCAGGTAGTTGACCGCCACCTTCAGCCGGTCGGGCGGCGGCTCGCCGCGGGTCCCGGAGATGCGCACCCGGTCCTGGCCGTCGCTGGCCAGGCGCAGCGTGTCGAAGCGCGCGATCACGTCCGGGTTGACGTAGGCGGGCTCGGCGATCTCGTACAGCAGCTGCGCGGTCACCGTGCCCGGCGAGACGAGGCCGCCGGTGCCGGGGTGCTTGGTGATCACCGCGCTGCCGTCGGCGGCCACCTCGGCGATCGGGAACCCGGGGTAACGGCGGTCGGTGATCTCGTCCAGCCACGAGTAGTTGCCGCCGGTGGCCTGCGGCCCGCACTCGATGACGTGCCCGGCGGCGACCGCCCCGGCCAGGGCGTCGTAGTCGTCGCGGCGCCAGCCGTGCCACCACGCGGCGGGCCCGGTCACCAGGGACGCGTCGGTGACCCGGGGGCAGACGACGATGTCCGCGCCGGCCGCGAGGGCCGCGGCGATGCCCCAGCCGCCCAGGTAGGCGTTGGCCGTGACCGCCCTGACGCCGGCGTCCGCCAGGCTGCGCCCGGTGTCGAGGTTGGCCAGCGGGTGCCCGGCGGCGGTCAGCTCGTCGATCCGGCCGCTGAGGTCGTCGCCGGTGACGTAGGCGATCTTCGGGGCCAGGCCGAGCCGGCCGGCCAGCTCGCCGAGCCGGGTCGCGAGGCCGGCCGGGTTCAGGCCGCCCGCGTTGCTCACGATCCGGATGCCGCGGTCCAGGCAGGTGCCGAGGACCTGCTCCATCTGGGTGAGGAACGTGACGGCGTAGCCGGCCCCGGGGTCCTTCTGCCGGGCCTTCCACAAGATGAGCATGGTCAGCTCGGCCAGGTAGTCGCCGGTCAGCACGTCGACGGGGCCGCCGTCGACCATCTCTTTGGCGGCGGCGATCCGGTCGCCGTAGAAGCCCGAGCAGTTCGCGATGCGGACCGGGCGGTCCGCCGGGCCGCTCATGAGGCCGCGCCCTCCGTCCCGCCGGCAGGCGGCCGCCCCGGACCGGGCGCGCCCGCGAAGGCCTGGGCGATGGAGAGCCACTCGGCCGCCACCGGGCCGTCCGCCCGCAGCGCGGTGTCGGCCAGGTTCCGCCGCTGGGTGACCACCAGGCAGAAGTCCAGGGCCGGGCCGCGCACGGTGTCCGCGGCGCCGGCCGGCCCCCAGGTCCAGGTGCCGCCGTCCGGCGCGCCGAGCTCCACCCGGACCGGTGTCCCGGGCACGGGGCGGCCGCGCAGCGTGAAGGAATGGCCGAGGGTCCGCACCCCGAGGTGGGCGACGTGCCGCAGCCGCCCGGTCGGCTCGCGGGCGACGCCGGCCGCGTCGGCGATGTCCTGCCCGTGCGCCCAGGTCTCCATCAGCCGGGCGGTCACCGAGCTGGCCGGGCTCATCGGCGGGCCGTACCAGGGCAGCCGGGCGGCGGGGTCGGCCGCCGCGAAGACGGCGGCCAGGCCGCCGCGGGCCGTGCGGAACCAGCCGAGCAGCTCCGGGGCGGGCAGGCTCCGGTACCGCGCGGCGACCTGGTCGGGGAAGTCGGGGCCGGCCGCCGCCAGCGCGGCGGCCTCGGCGCGGAAGCGGCCGGCGTCGGTGACGGCGAGGGCCGCGGCCTCGTCGAAGTAGGCGAGGTGGCTCACCTGGTCGCGGACCGCCCAGCCGGCCGCGGGGGTGGGCCGTTCCCAGTCGGCGGCGGTCAGCCCGGCGAGCACCCGGTCCAGGTCGGCGGTCTCGGCGGCCAGGTCGGCCAGCAGGCCGTCGAGCAGCGCCCGGGCATCGGCGGCCATCAGCGTCCCTTCCATACCGGGGCCCGCTTGTCGCGGAACGCGGCCGGGCCTTCCTGCGCGTCTTCGCTGTGGTAGACCGGTTCCCAGATCCGGTCGGCGGCCTCGTAGGCGGCGGCGAGCGGGTACTCGGCGACCAGCGCGACGGTCCGCTTGGCCGCGGCGACCGACAACGGCGCGTTGGCGGCGATCCGCTCGGCGAGCCGCTGCGCCGTCTCGCGCAGTTCCGCCGCCGGCACCACCGCGTTCACCAGGCCGAGCTCGTACGCGCGCCGGGCGTCGACCGGGTCGCCGGTGAGCAGGATCTCCATCGCGACGCGCGGCGGGATCAGCCACGGCAGCGGCACGGCCCAGGGCACGCCCCGCCCCACCTTGACCTCGGTCACCGCGAACCGGGCGCCGTCGGCCGCGACGCACAGGTCGCAGCTCTGCGCGAGCATGAACCCGCCCGCGTAGGCGACCCCGTTGACCGCCGCGATCGTCGGCTTGGCCACCTCGATGTTCCGGCCGAACTGCGGCGCGAAGTCCGGCGGCGGCACCCGCAGTTCGGTCTGCGCCATCTCCTTC
>DAHWEX010000761.1 GCA_027326205.1 Actinomycetota bacterium | reverse complement strand
GAATTCAGCGGAGCGCGGACGTGAATCGCCGCCGCGGTCGCGACGATGATGAAGATGCTGATCACGTTGCAGAAGATCGACCCGGCCACGGTGTCGAGCCGCTCACCGGGGTACTCATCCGGGCCGATGCCCCGGTCGGCGACCGCGGCCGCCACGTAGAACTGCATGTACGGGGTGATCGTCGTCCCGATCAGCGCCACCACCAGCAGCAAGAACGCCTTGGACAGCAGGAAGTGCGGCCAGGCCAGCTGCGCGCCCGCCTGGGCGTAATCGGGGTGGCTGAGGAACGCGGCCACGGGATAGGCGAAGAAGACAAGGCTGAGCACCAGGAACAGCCGCTCGGCGTACTTGTACGACCCGAAGACCACCAGGGCCCAGATCGCGACGGCCGCCACCGGGACGCTGATGAACTTGGAGACGCCCAGCAGTTCCATCGCGGCGGCCATCCCGGCGAACTCCGAGACGACCAGGCCGATGTTGGCGACGATCAGGGCGAGCAGCGCGAACGCGGTGACCCGGATGCTGAACTGCTCGCGGATCAGCGCGCCGAGACCTTCGCCGGTGTAAGCGCCGAGCCGGGCGCACATCTCCTGGACCACGACCAGTGCCACGGTCACCAGGAGCATCGCGAACAGGGTGCGGTAGCCGAACTGGGCGCCGGCGCTGGCGTAGGTCGCGACGCCGCCCGCGTCGTTGCCCGCGTTGGCCGCGATAATCCCGGGCCCCATGAACGCCAGCACGGCCAGGATGCGGCGGTACAGCGGCCGGGGGGCCGGGCTGAACCTCGGGCGTGGCCCGGTCGCCACTTCGGCCGGCGGCGCGCCCTCCTGCAGGCCGCTCATGAGGACACCTCGCTGGCGCTCGGAGTCCGCATTCGCGGACGCACTGTGCTTACTGATTCACTCGCAAGCTCGCTCATGCGAGCCGCCGGGGGAAGCGGTACCGGGGCCGGCCAGGCACCAGCATGTCCAGCACGTCATCGGCCAGGATCAGGCCCAGGGGCCGTTCCTCTTCGTCGACCACCACGATCCACGAGTGCCGGGTTTCCACGAACCGCTCCGCGATCTCGTCCAGGCCCGCGTCCGGGGTGACGGTCACCGGCCAGGGCGGCGCGATCAAGCTGTCCACCGTCGCCTCCAGGTCGGCGAGGAAGAGCTCGGTCATCGACACGTCGTCCAGGAGCTTTCCGTCCTCCCCGAGCACGAGGACGCCCGCGAGGTCTTCGGCGTGTTCCCGGTCGGCCCGTATCCTGTCCCGGACCTGCCTGATTGTCTCGGTCGGGGTCACGGTGACCATGACGGTGGTCATGATCCCGCCGGCGGTCCGCTCGCCGTAGCCGAGCAGCGGGGCCACCCGGTCGCGGGCCCCCGCGGGCATCGCGTCGAGTAGCTCCTCCTGCTCGCCGGGCTCCAGGTCACGCAGCCCGTCGGCGGCCTCGTCCGGTTCCATCCGGCCCAGCAGCTGCGCGGCGTCGGCGGTGCTGGACTCCCGCAGCAGTTGCACCAGCTCCTCTTCCTGCATCTCCTCTAGGGCGTCGGCCGCCCGTTCCGGGGGCAGCTGGTTGAGGAGGTCCTGCCGCTCGGTTCGGCCCAGGTCCTCCAGCAGGTCGGCCAGCTCACCCGGCCGCAGCCGCTGCAGGCCCTGGGCCGCGGCCCGGAGCGTGCCGCCCGCGCCGCCCTGCGAACCGAAGCTGGTGATGCTGGCCCAGTCGATGACCTTGTCTGGAGTCGGCAGGGACCGGAACCGGGCGGGGCCGAGCCTCCGCAGCAGGGTGTTGAAGCCGACGTCCGCGCCGACCAGCTGCACCACTCCAGCCACCCGGGCCAGGTACAGGTCCGAGGCGCGGATCACCCGCGCGCCGTCGGTATCGACTAGCTGGTGGTCGATGACATCACGTGACAGCTCGGCTTCGCCGGGGCGAACCACGTAGTCCCGCAGGTCCAGCCGCGCCGAGCGCAGCCCGATCCGGTTCCGGCCGAACTCGTCTACCATGTCGATCGGCAGCCACGCCCGACGGCGGCCGACCCGTACGATCAGCCCGGTCACTGGTGGGTACGGCTGATCGCTGTCCCAGCGGGCCACCACGTCCGCGACGTGGCCGATCTGCTCCCCGGCCTGGTTGAGCACGGGCTTGCCGATCAGCCCGGCCAGGCTCACCAACTCGCTGCGGACATGCCGCAGCGTGGTCAGGCGCTCGACGCGCTGCTCGTAGCGGGCTCGCAGGGCCGGCACAGAGGAGGAAGGACGACTCTCGGTCATGAACCGCTCCCTAATGCCTCGGCAGTTGACACCAGCCAGCCAGCAGCACAGCCATTGCCGCGAACCACTGGCGCTCGCGCTGTGCGCGGTCGCCACCCCTGAACGGTACCGGAGGCCCCCGGGCGAAGCGTAGCGGCCCCGTGCCAGAGCCTGGCCGCACTAGCTCCTGGCGAGGATGGCGCCTCCGTCCACGGTGAGCACGGTTCCGGTGACGAAGTGGTTCTCCATCAGGTACAGGTGCGCCGCGGCGATCTGCTCCGCTTCCCCGATCGACTTGGTGAGCGTCTGGCCGGCGAGAGCCGCGAACAGCGCGGCGCGCTGCGGCTCCGGAACCGAGTTCCACAGCGGCGTCCGGATTGCCCCCGCCCGGACCGCGTTGACGCGGATCGGGGCGAGTTCGGCGGCCAGCCCCCGCGTCAGGCCCTCGGTGGCGGCGGCGGCGCCGGCCGCGAGCGCCGCCCCTGGTACGGGGCGGACGGCGATGGTCCCGGACGTCAGCACCACCGAGCCTCCCGGCCGGATGCGCGGTGCCGCGTGCTTGACCGCGGCGACCGCTCCCCAGAAGCGGACCTCGAGCATTTCCCTGGCGGCGTCGAGCGGCAGGTCCGCCAGCGGCCGCGGGCGCACCGTGTCGCCGGCGGTGTAGACCACGTGATCGAGTTCGCCGGCGCGGGCGAACAAGGCGGCGATGTCGGCCTCGTTGCGGGTGTTGACGACGGCCCCGGCGCAGGTGTCCGGCAACTCCGCGAGCGCGGCCTGCAGGCGCCCGGGGTCGCTCGACGCGATCGTGACCGCCGCCCCGGCCGCCGCCGCAGCGCGGGCCGTGGCCAGTCCCATCCCTGAACTGCCGCCGATGATGACGATGCGCTGGCCTGAAAGAGCCATGGTGCCCACTCCTGTGCCTCGAATATGCCTCGAACGTGATGACTAGGTGATGACTCACTGAGCCATCACCTAGTCATCACTATAGCAGCGATGATGACTCAGTGCGTCATCGCTATGATGGTGGCCATGCCGCGATGGGATCCCTGTGCCGAAGAACGGCTCCGCGAGGCCGCGCTGGAGCTGTTCCTGGAGCATGGGTACGAGAACGTCACCGTCGCGCAGATCACCGAGCGGGCCGGGCTGACCCGGCGCTCGTTCTCCCGTTACTTCGCCGACAAGCGGGACGTGCTGTTCGCCGGGTCGGAGCGGCTTCCGGCCGTCCTCGCCCGCGCCGTCCGGCACGCTGACGGCGCACTCTCGCCCTTCGGGGCGCTGCTGGCCGGTCTCGTGGAGGTCGCCGGCGAGCTGGCCGACCAGGCCCCGCTCGCCGCGCAACGGCGCGCGGTCGTCGGGGCCAGCCCGGAGCTGCGGGAACGAGGGCGGACCAAGTTCGCCGCCGTAACCGACGCGGTGGCGGACGCGTTGCGGGACCGAGGCGCCGCCGGATCGGAGGCAACGCTGCTCGCGCAGGTCGGTGTCGCCATCTTCCGCACCGCGCTCGACCGCTGGGCCGACCAGCCGGACGAGGCGGGCCTGCCGGGCCGCATCCGGGAAGCGGCGGCCGAGCTCGCCGCCAGCCTGGGCACGGTGGACTTCGCCGCGCTGCCCCTTCCGTGACGAAAGGCGCCGGCCGTGACCGAAGCCGGCCGAAGCCACGCCAAAGCCGGCCTGAAGCAAGTGATTCCCGCAGGCACGGCAGCGCCCCGGTCAGCGAAGGCCGGGGCGCTGCGGACCAGCGGTTCGGTTACCGGGGGCTAGCTCACGAAGTACACGTAGCCCCAGTGCGAGCCTGGTACCGGGGTGGTGCTGCCCCGGCCGGTCACCGGCTGGAAGAACACCGTGTAGCCGTGGTGGTAGAGCAGTCCGGTGTAGACACCCACGTTCAGCCCCAGCTTGCCGTTCACCCAGCCCTGGTGGCCGTTGATCGCGCCGGGCCCCACGATGAGGAAGTGGTCCCACGAGGGGGCGCCGGACTGGATGAAGTACACGTTCTCCCGCGTCGGGGCGATGTACACGGCGCGGCCGTGGGACAGGCGCGGCACGGGAGCGTAGACCGGCCGGACCACGGCGGTGAACGTCTCGACGGCGGTGGCCCCGGCGGCGTCCTTCGCGGTGACCGCCACCTTCGCGTAGTTACCGGGAACCGCCGTGCCCGCGGACAGCACGCCGTTGCCAAACACGGCTCCGGCCGGACCGTTCGCTAGCGTCTCGGTGACCCCCGCCGACGGAACCGTCGCGAATGAGACCTTGCCGGCCGTGTTCACCGGGGCGTTCAGCACGACGGTGTCTGGCGTGACGGCGACGCTGTCCTCAGCCGGGACGGCCTTCGCACCCACGCCGACCTTCACGGTCGCGTACGCCGTCGCCGGCCCCTGGGAGGCCGTCAACGTGAACGTGACCGGGGCCTTCACCGGGGCGGACGGGAGCGTGAGCGCGCCCGCGGACAGGCTGAACCCGCTGGGCAGGCCGCTGGCGGACCAGGAGATCGCCATGCCCAGGCTGTCGGTTGCGCCGAACTGGATGGGGGCGGAGACCGGCACCTGAACGGCGGCGGACCCGACGACCGAGGTGGCGGACGTGCCGAACGTAGCGGTGATGTTGCCGATGCTGTCGGAGCGCGCGTTGCTCGCAGATACCGTGGAGCCGATCGGGGCCGGGGCCGGGGTCGCGTGCGCGGGCGCGGCGGCCAGGGCAACGCCCGCCGCCATCACCGGTACTGTGGCAGCAGCAAGGATCTTGCCGCGAATCATCATAGTGTTGACCTCAGCTTTCCTTACAGGCCTCTTGTCGCCTTGACAGAGACAGTTAACTCTGTCGCGATCTCTCCGGGAATTCCTAGGGGCCTTTGGCCGCAGGCACCGGCGCAGTTGTCCTCATCTTTTAGGGAAAATCGCTTAGTTTTTGAGGAAAAACCGCTCGGTGCCGATACGCGGCCGGCGTCTAACCAGGCACCCGGGCGGCGGCGACCCGAGCGCGTAGCCCGGTAACCCGGCGCAGCGGCCAGCAGGACGTCAGGACGTCAGCGCGGCACGTTGTGCCGCAGCCGGAGCGCGGCCGGAAACGGCTCCAGGTACGTCTGCGCGGTGAGCCACGGCAGTTCGCCGCCGCTGGCGTAGTGGGCGAGGAGCGCGACGGGGACGCTCAGCGGGTCGGTGCCGCTCCGGTAGGACTCGATCCTGGCGTGCAGGTCATTCCTGCGCCGCGGGCCAAGGTCCCGGCACACCCGGCTGAACGCGTGACACAGCGCGTTCGCGTGCCGCCCCCGGCTGGGGCGGGTGGTCATCGCCGCCTGGAACGTGTCCTGGTACGCGGCCCCGGTCGCCTCCCGGGGGGCGCTCCCGGCCGTGGCGACGACCCGGCCGGCGGCATGGTACCGGGCCGGGTCGTGCGCCAGCAGCTGAAGCTTGTGCCGTGTGTGGAAGGAGACCAGGTCGCCCGGCTCCCACGACCCGGAGAACAGCTCCCGGAGCCGGGCGAGGGCAAAGATCCGTTCCACGAACTCTTCGCGCAGCACCGGGTCGTTGAGCCGCCCCTCGTCCTCGGCGGGAAGCAGCGGGAACCGGGTCATCATCCGCTGTGCGTGCACGCCGCGCCCACGGTGGTCGGCCGGCTGGCCGCTCGGCGCGTAGCGCGCTATGCCGTGGATTCCGCAACTCGGCGACTTGGCCTTGAAGACATACCCGTCGAGCCCGGCGCGCAGCGGCAGCGCCGCCATGGCGGCGGTGTGGTCGGCGGCGCCGCTCCGGCTCACCAGGCGGCCGCCGGCCGTCAGCCGTACCGTCTCCCTGGGGGTGCCGAGGCCGATCTCGACCTCCGGGCAGTACGGCACCCAGTCGACGTACGGGGCGAGCTCACCGGTGAGGAACCGGCTGCGGCTGTGGCCGCCGTTGAACCGGACCGGTTCGCCGAGCAGGCAGCTGGACACGCCGAGCCGCGGCCGGGCGCCGGGCGCCCCGCTGGCCGCGGCGGCCGCACCGGGGCGCTGCCCGGTCGCGGCGGTCACGCCCGCTCCAGCGTGAGCTGGCTGACGTCCAGGTACCCGGCGCGGAAGCCGGCCTCCGCGTAGCACAGGTAGAACAGCCACATGCGCAGGAAGACCTCGTCGAAGCCGAGCGCGGCGACCTCGGCCTGCCGGGCGAGGAACCGCTCCCGCCAGATCCGCAGCGTCTGCGCGTAGTGGGCGCCGAAGTCGTTCCGGTTGACGACCCGCAGCGAGGTGCGCCGCGCGAGGCTGCTCTCGATGGCGGTGACCGAGGGGATCAGGCCGCCGGGGAAGATGTACTTCTGAATCCAGGTGTAGGTGTGCCTGCTGGCCAGCATCCGGTCGTGCGGCATCGTGATCGTCTGGAGGGCGACCCGGCCGCCGGGCGCGAGCAGCCGGTCGACCTGGGCGAAGTAGGCGTCCCAGTAGCGCTCGCCGACCGCCTCGATCATCTCCACCGAGCAGATGGCGTCGAACTCGCCCGTCACGTCCCGGTAGTCGAGCAGTTCCACGCTGACCCGCGCGGCGAGGCCGGCCTCGGCCACGCGGCGGGCCGCCAGTTCGCGCTGCCTGGCCGAGATCGTGACCGAACGGACCGTGGCGCCGCGCTGCCCGGCCCGGATCGCCAGCTCACCCCAGCCGGTGCCGATCTCAAGCAGCCGGGAGCCAGGGCCCACGTGCGCCTGGTCGAGCAGCCGGTCGATCTTGCGCCGCTGCGCTCGGGCGAGCACCTGCTCGGCCGCGATCACCGTTCCGTCGTCCTCGGTCTCGAACAGCGCCGAGGAGTAGGTCATGGTCTCGTCGAGGAACAGCGCGAAGAACTCGTTGGACAGGTCGTAGTGACGGCCGATGTTACGGCGCGCGCCGTCCCTGGTCTGCTCGTCCCGCCGCGGAGCCCGTCGCACCGCCAGGCCGCGCGCCCACTGCAGCGGCGGCGGCACCAGGTCTCGTACGTGCGCGGCGAAGACGGTCAGCAGCCCGCTCAGGTCCGTGCAGTCCCAGTCGCGGGCCAGGTAGGACTCACCGAAGCCGATGAGGCCGCCGGCCCCGAGCCTGGTGAAGAAGGCTGCCGGGTCGCGCACCACCATGGCCGGCGCACCCGGCTGCCCGGCACCGAGGCAGCGGCCGTCGGGCAGGTGCACCAGGATCGGAAGCCGGGACACGGCCGCGCCGAACAGCACGCGGGCGATCTCCCCGCGTGCCGCCGACCCGCGTGCCGCCGCGACGTCAGGCCACCGGCCTGGATCGACCGTCCAGACGGTGGATTGTTGTGTGCTGGTCACTGAACCCCCTCGTTCGCGGTGCCCGCCGTCCGCGGCACCGGCCGCAGTCCGCGCGCGTACAGCCTGATTCCCTGCCACCTGATCCGGGCGGTCACCACGGCGGTGGACCACGGGTACCGGACGGCGGCGCGCAGCAGCGCCGACCGGGTGGCAGGCGCCGCCGTGCCCTGGACGCTCGCGACGAAGCGGTACCCGTCCGGGCGGTGCAGGGTGACGCTGAGCGTCAGCCGCGGCCCTGGTTGCGGCAGCCACATCTGGTACCAGCCGTCGACCGGGTGATACGGGGAGACGTAGAACCTCTTCTCCGCGCGCCCGCGGTCCCGCCCGTCGGTGTGCACCAGGTAGGCGTGACGCTGCCCGTAGGTGTTGTGCACCTCGGCGATGACGCAGGCCAGTGCCCCGTCCGCGCGGTGGCACCAGAACACGGTCAGCGGGTTGAACACGTAGCCGAGCACGCGGGCGTGGGCCAGCATCAGCACCTGCCCGCCGCCTAGGTCGATGCCGTGCCCGCGCAGGAAGTCATCGACCCTGGCCCGGATCGTCGCCCCCCGGCCGTCGAGGTGGTCCCGGGCCCGGAATCCGGCGAGCGGCCGCAGCCAGCCCTTCGGGTGCGGCAGCTTGTCGATGTCGACGAGCCACTGGTAGGTGCGATAGCTAAATGTATTGCGAACGGGCCCGGGCCTCGCGTGGAAGATCCGGCAGTCATAGAGTGCGGCGCCGGCGGCCAGCGGCGCGGTCACCACGTCCCCCCGAGTGCTCCCGCCGCGGCCGCGCCGGAACGGCAGCCGTCCTCGTGGAAGCCCCAGCCGTGGTAGGCGCCGGCGAACACCGTGACCCCGCTGTTCAGGTCCGGCAGACGGCGCTGCGCGGCCACCGACTCACGCGTGTAGGCCGGATGAGCGTAGTCGAGCACGGCCAGGACGCGGGCCGGGTCCACGTCCTGCCACCCGCCGAGCGTGACGATGTAGTCGCGGTGGCCGTCGCCGCGCGGCAGGTTCTGCAGCCGGTTCAGGTAGTAGCTGATCCCGGTCGCGGCCGGCCCGCCGCTGCCTGGCGAGTCACCGGCGCGGCAGTCGAGGAAGTAGTTCCAGGACGCGCGCACGGCGCCGCTCTCCGGAAGCAGCCGGGCGTCGGTGTGCAGCACGGCCTTGTTGGACGTGTAGGCGAACGCGCCGAGCACGGACCGTTCGGCTGGAGTGGGGGATTCGAGCAGCCGCAGCGCCTGGTCGGGATGCGTGGCGATCACCGCGGCGTCGAAGCCGAGCACCGAGTCGCCGGCGTCGCGCACCTCGACGCCGTCGGGGTGGCGGCGCACCGAGCGCACCGGGGACGACAGGCGCACGCTGGCGAGCCCGGCCGCGATCCGCTCGACGTAACGCCGGGAGCCGCCGGTCACGGTCCGCCACTGCGGTGACCCGGATACCGACAGCATTCCGTGGTTGGCCAGGAACGCGAACAGGTAGGCGGCCGGGTAGCGCAGCGCCGTGTCCGGCGGGCACGACCACACGGCCCCGACCAGCGGCGCCGCGAAGTGCGACGTGAAGTACGCCGAATACCCGCCGGCCACCAGGAACTCCCCGAGCGAAAGGCCGCTGTCCGCGCCGGACGCGAGCGTCCGCCGGGCGGCCCGGTGAAAGCGCGGGACCTCGGCGAGCATCCGCAGGTACGGCCCCCCGCCCCGCGGCAGGCCGGCGCCCAGGCCGGCCGGGCCGCGCTTGCCCGCGTACCGGACGCCGCAGCCGGCGCAGCTCACGGACATGCTCATCTCCGACGCTTCGGTGGCGACGCCCAGGTCGCGCAGCAGCCGGGTGAACAGCGGGTAGGTCCGCTCGTTGTAGACGATAAACCCGGAGTCAACGGCGGTCTCGGTCCCGCCGGGCCCGGCGACCAGGTGCGTGTCGGCGTGGCCGCCGAGCCGGTCATCGGCCTCGAAGACGGTCACCTCGTCGGTGCGCGCCAGGATGTGGGCCGCGGTGAGCCCGCTGACGCCCCCTCCGATGACAGCGATTCTGCGTCCGGTCACCGATTCCCCTTTCTGCCTCATCCCTTATTCGGAGGCGGCCTGCTCCCAGATGGGTCCGGACTGTGGAAAGATTGGATCCCGGTAGCGGCCGAGGACATGCCGCAGCGCTCCCTCAAGCTCCGGGTACCGGAACGGGTGGCCGGCGTCGGCCAGCACGGCCGGGCGGACCCGCTGGCTGGCCTGCGCGAGTTCCCTGGCGCCTTCGGCGCCGAGCAGCAGCCGCGGGCCGGCCGGGGGCACGGGGATCAGGGCGGGCCTGCGCAGCACCCGGCCGAGGGTGCTCGCGTACTCGGCGTTGCGCGCCTGACCGGGCGCGACCGCGTTGACCGGCCCGGAGAGCGCGGGGTCGGTGACCGCGCGCAGGTAGACGTCGAGCAGGTCGTCGACCTCGATCCAGGGCTGCCATCCGGTGCCGTCGCCGAGCGGGCCGCCAAGTCCGGCCTCGAACAGCGGGTACAGCAGGCGGAGCATCCCGCCGCGCGGGGTCTGCACGATGCCGGTGCGGACCCGCACCGTCCTGATTCCCGCCGCCGTCGCCGGTCCGACGGCGTCCTCCCAGGCGGCGGCGACGTCGGCGAGGAACCCGTCGCCGCGCTCGCTGTCCTCGGTCAGGACCTCGTCGCCGCGGTCGGCGCCGTAGAAGCCGACCGCGGACGCGCAGACGAACGTCCGTGGGCCGCCGGGGAGCCGGGCGGCCAGGGTGGCCAGCGCGCGCGTCGGCCCGGTCCTGCTCGCCAGGATCTCTCGCTTGGCCGCCTCGGTAAACCGCCGGCCGATGGGGGCGCCAGCGAGGTGGACCACCGCGTCCACGCCCGCCAGCAACTCGGGATCGGGGGTTTCCGGCCGCCATTCTCGCTCGTCCGGGTGCCGGGGCGCCCGCCGGACCAGCCTGATCACGCGGTGCCCGCCGGTCGTCAGCAGCGCGGCCAGCGACGAGCCGACCAGCCCGCTCGCCCCGGTGAGCGCGACCGTCAGCGGCCTGGGGCAGACCTCCCGCGCCCGCGCGTGCGCGGCCAGGTCCGCCGCGAGTTGCCGGTGCCGGTACCCGAACATCGGCCGCAGCGCGCTCGCGGGGACCGGAGTGGAGACGACGTCGACGACCGAGGTGCCCCCGTCGTCGGCGGGCGCGAAGTAGTGCGTGTGGCGCCAGCGCAGCGCCGCGCCGAGCGGCGGCAGCAGGACGTCGGCGAACTGGCGCGGCGGGTCGTAGCCGGCCGGGTCGTGGCCGGCCACCCAGCGCAGCCCGCCGGGGAGCAGTAGGACCGCCCGGCCATCACGGACCGAAGGTGCTTCCCGCGCCACGCGCACCGGCTGCCATGGCGGCATTAGGCGCGTGATGGCCCCCGGTCGGGAGTGCCAGGCGAACACCTCATCGGGCTCAGCGCGCACCACACTTGAGTACGTCAGTCCCATGCTTATGCCGCCTCCTTCGGTCCGTGACTTCTAATCAATACTAAACTACGCTAAAAACGAGAGCTTGGAGCCCCCCATGCAACTACGTGACGCGGCGGAGGCGCTCGGCGTGCACTACCAGACCGCCTACGGCTGGGTCCGGGAGGGCACGCTCCGGGCGCGCAAGACGCCGCGCGGCTATGAGGTGAGCGAGAACGACGTGCGCGACCTGCTGGCCAGGAGGGCGGCCGGCGCCGAGCCATCCAGCCAGGTCCAGGTCAGGGACTGGGCCGCGCAGGCCGGCCGGCTGCACGCGGCGCTGGTGGCCGGGGACGAGGCGCGGGCGCGGCGCGATTTCGCGCGCCTGGCCGCAGGAGTGCCGTTGTTCGAACTGTGTGACCACGTCATCGCCCCGGCGCTGCGGCGGGTCGGCACGGACTGGGCCGCCGGGGAACTATCGATCGCCGCCGAGCACCGCGCGACGGCGATCTGCGACCGGCTGATCGCCGCCCACGTCCGCCAGCCGCAGGGCCGGCCGCGCGGTGTCGCCGTGACGACCACCCCACCCGGAGAGCGGCACGCCCTGCCCGCCATGATGGCGGCGGCCTGCCTGCGCGATGATCACTGGCAGGTGCACGACCTGGCGGCCGACTTGCCGGCCGCCGAGCTCATCGGCCTGGCCGCCGAGACCGGGGCCAGCCTGATCGTCCTGTCGTCGGCCACCGCCGGCGGGGGCCGCCTCGCCGGCCGGGAAGCCACGGAGATCCGGGAGGCCCTGCCCGGCGCGCGGGTACTGACCGGCCGCCCCGGCGACACCCTCAGCCGGCTGCGAGAACTGGCGAGAGCCTCCGGGGAGCCCGGCGGCAGGTAGCCCCCGCGTCTCGCGGTGCCAGCGGGGCGCTTCGTGCGCCGCCCCCGGACGCGGGCGCTAGCCCGGGCACCAGCCGCTCAGGGGTTTTCCGCCTTGACCGGCACGTCCGCCGCGGCGTCGATGCCGGTCAGTGCCAGCACTTCCTCCCGCGTGAACCCCGGGGCGACCTGCTCCACGGTCAGCCTCCCGTCCTTGCGGCGGAACTGCGCCAGGTCGGTGACCAGGATGTCGACGCACGCCTTCCCGGTGAGCGCGTAGCCGCAGCGCTGCACGATCTTCGGCCGGTCCCGGCTGTCGCGGTGCTCCATCATGACCATGACCGTGCGGCCGGAGGCGACCAGGTCCATGGCGCCGCCGATGCCGCCGCCGACCATGCCGTCGGTCTGCCAGTTGGCGAAACTGCCCTCGGCGTCTACCTGGTAGGCGCCGAGGACGACGGCGTCGACCCGGCCGCCGCGCACCATCTCGAAGGCGGTCACGCTGTCGAAGTAGGAGACGCCCGGGCTCGGGGTGACGGGGTGTCCGCTCGCGTTGAAGACGTCGGGGTAGGTCTGGTCATCGGGAACGATCTCGCCGTAGCCGAGGATGCCGTTCTCGCCGTGCAGGATGAGGTGCCGGTCGCCGGCGTAGGAGGACAGGTAGCTCGGTATGCCGAGGCCGAGGTTGACATAGCCGCCTTCGGGCAGGAGCGACGCGGCCAGTTCCGCCATCTGCCGGCGCGTCCAGGCGGGCTTGCCGTTGTAGGTGCGGGGAACGTCGTGATCGCGGCGGGCCGGGCCGTACTTGGGCAGCGTGCTGACCACGGTCTTGCGGACGACGCGCGAGACGAAGATGCCGGGGAGCCCGATTCGCTCCGGCGGGATCTCGCCCGGTTCAACGACCTCGTCGACCTCCACGATCGCCACCCGCGCCGCCTTGGCGAAGCTGGGCCCGAAGTGCTGGTTGGCCCCCCGGAACTCCACGTTGCCGAGGCGGTCCGCCCGGTGGCCGACGATGAACGCGTAGTCGACGGGGAGCGCCGTCTCCAGCAGGTAGGGCTTGCCGTCGAAGTACCGCACCTCCTTGCCGTCGGCGATCGGGGTGTCCAGGCCCGTCGGGGTGTAGACGGCCGCGAGGCCGGCGCCAGCGGCCCGGAGGCGTTCCACCAGCGTGCCCTGCGGGACCAGTTCGAAGGTCAGTTCGCCCTTGCGCATCAGTTCCTCCGCCGGGGACGAACCGCCCGCTCGCGCCGTGAACGAGACGATCAGGTGCCGGACGCGCCCGGCCTCGACCAGGTCCTGGGCGCCGGGCGGGATCGTGTTGCCGACGAAGCACAGGTCCCTGGTGCCGCGCTCGTCCAGCGCCGCGAGCAGGCTGAAGGGCGCGCCGGCGCTCGGGCCGAAGCCGGAGACGGCGATCGACGCGCCGTCGGGCAAGTCGCTGATTGCGTCGGCAGGCGAGGTGCGCAGCTTGTCCATGTGCCTAGCCTGCGTCCGCGGGCCCGCGGTGACTAGATCGGTCCGCGCCAAAAATGACCGCGCGGCGCCTGTGTCATGGCGACCAAGGGCACCAGCCGGAAGTCGGCACCATCCACTTCGCCGGCACCCGGGCCGCTCTTGCGGGCGGGCCGGGCGGCTGCTATATCCCGTTGCGGGGGTAAGCGATCGGGCGCGGCGAGTAGCGCGGCGAGGGTGTGAGAATCGCCGGCGTCGATGTCGATGATCTTGGTGCGGCTTGAGGCTCCGGAAACCAGGCGGACGGCGCTGCGGCGCACGCCGAACGAAACGGCCACCGCGGCCAGTGCGGCCTCGGTTGCCTTGCCGTCCACGGCCCGCGCGCTGACCCGGACGACCAGGGCGCCGTCATGCTCGCCGCCCACACCTGGACGTGCTGAGCCAGGCTTCACCCGGATAGTGACCCGCATGCAACCGGTTCAGGTTCGCGGGGCGTACTCGATGGAGTCGAACGGCCAGCCGCGTTCCAGCCAGGCGAGGACGGCGTCTCGTCGTCGGTGCGGAGGGTGATCGTGTCGGCCATACCCGAAGTGTAAGACAAAATGTCTTACACTTCGGGTCCTGCCGCGTGCTGGACGGCGCGGAGAGAGCGCATTGCCGCAGGGCTGTTTTTCAGCGGTAGCTGATTTGCGGTTTTTGTAACTTTTGTCGGTCGGCTTTGGTTGCCCGGCCAGCCTGACCGCAGAATTTACCGGCCGAAGCCCAATCCGTTCTCCGTGGTGCTCCGAATGCAGCATGACCAGTGCGACTGTGCTGGCCAGCGCTACGCATCTGCACCGAGAGGTGGGGGATTATGCCTGATCAGGGACAAGCAGAAATCGGCCGGGAATCGGGAGCGCCGGGAGCGCCGGGAACGACCCGGCGGGGGATGCTGCGCGGTGCGGCCGGACTCGGCGCGGCCGGGCTGGCGGCCAGCGTGTTCGCCGGCGTGGCGGCCGCACACGCGGTGGCCGCGACGACCAGCGACGCCGCCGGGGAGAGCGGCTCCGCGGCCCACGACGAGCCCCTGGTCGTGCACGTGCACGACGCCAGGACCGGCGTGGTCGACCTGTACACCGGCACTTCGCATGTGCGCTTCACCGATCACCAGCTTGCCGCCAAGCTGGCCCGGGCCGCTCGCTGAGGCTCCGGACCGCAACCACGGCACCAGGCCAGGCCGGCCGTCGCCGGCCGGCACACCCGATTACTGAGTGAGGCTCATTCATGTCTTCGCACCGCGAGGCGCCCGGAATCTCCAAGGATCCGGTCGCCGACAGCTCCGACGTCTACGCGTTCGTCAGCCCGGACCAGCCCGACACCGTCACCCTCATCGCCAACTACGTCCCGCTGCAGGGGCCGGCCGGGGGGCCGAACTTCTACGAGTTCGGCGATGACGTGCTGTACCAGATCCACATCGACAACGACCAGGACGGGCGTGCCAACGTCACGTACCTGTTCAGTTTCACCACCACCGTCATCGACCCGGACACGTTCCTCTACAACACCGGCCCGGTCCAGTCGCTCGGCAGCCCGAACTGGAACCGCCGCCAGTCCTACAGCGTGCTCCGGGACGCGAACGGGCAGGTCGAGACGCTCGGCACCAACCTGCCCTGCCCGCCGTGCAACATCGGCCCGCTGTCGACCCCGGACTACCCCGCGCTGGCCAGCGCGGCCGTGCACGGCCTGGCCGGCGGGCGGAAGGTGTTCGCCGGCCAGCGGGCCGAGGGCTTCTACGTCGACCTCGGCTCGATCTTCGACCTCGGGGACCTGCGGCCGTTCGCGAGCGCGCACAACCACTTCGGCCTGTCCGGCTTCCCGACGAACGGCCCCGGGGTGAACGCGACCAAGAACCTCAACGTCCACTCGATCGCGATCCAGGTGCCGGTTACCGACCTGACCGCGGGCGGCTGGAAGCCCGGCGCGGTCACCAGCCCGCAGGCCGTCATCGGCGTGTGGACGACCGCGAGCCGGCAGCGGGCCCGGGTGTACGACGTCGACAACAGCCTCTACGTCAACAGCGGCCCGTACCAGCAGGTCTCGCGGCTGGGTAACCCGCTCGTCAACGAAGTGCTCATCCCGATGGGCAAGAAGGACTACTGGAACACCCAGGTTCCGGCGGACGACAAGCAGTTCGCCTCCTACGTCGCCCACCCGGGACTCGCCGAGTTGCTGCCCACGCTGTACCCGGGCGTGTTCCCGAACCTGGCGGCCCTCAACGCGAAGGGCACCGCCCGCGCGGACCTTGAGGCGATCCTGCTGACCGGCATCCCGTCGGGGATCGTCCCCGGGTTCCAGAACTTCACCGGCGCCACGCAGGCGGACATGCTCCGGCTGAACGTGGCGGTCACGCCGGCGAGCAAGCCGAGCATCTACGGCATCCTCGGCGGCGACCTGGCCGGCTTCCCGAACGGGCGCCGTGTCTTCGACGACGTGACCGCCGTCGAGTTGCGCGCCCTGGCCGGAGCCACCATCCCCCTGGTCGACAAGTCCTACACGCCGGACGCAGCGGCGAGCGCGGTGACCGACGGGCTGACCCCGGCGGACCTGGACATCCCGTACCTGAGCACCTTCCCGTACCTCGGGGTCCCGCACTCCGGGTACACCACCCCGTCCAGCTAACCCGCGGCGCGGCCGCCCGCGCCCGGCCGTGCCTGGCCGGGCCCGGGCGGGCGGCAAGGAGGAAACCGATGCACGACGCGGTTGCCCGCGAACACGCCCCGGGCAGCAACGACAACCTGCTCCTCGACATCGGCGGCGACACCGGGGCGCTGGTCGTCTACGCCGCCGCCGACCGGGACCAGGCGGAGGTCGAGATATCCCCGTCGGCCGGCGAGAACGGCGAGAGCGGCGAGAACGGCGAGCGCACGCACAACGTCGTCCGCCGCAGGCAGGTGCCCGGCGGCTCGGTCTACGCCGCCGTCTTCCCGGCGCTCGCCGCCGGGGACTACACCGTCTGGCGCGACGAGCAGACCAGGGCCGGCACCGTCCTGGTGCCCGGCGGCCAGGTCGCCAGCTTCAAGCTGGGCTAAGCCACTTGACGCCTGGGGATCAGGAACGGTTCCGGCCGTCCCCGTACACCGGGTGCGGCACCGGGTCCGCGCCTCCCGGCGCGACGGGCGTGCTGGCCGGCCCGAGGGACTCGGGCTGGCCGGCCGGGTCGGCGAGCGGGGTGAGGGTCGCGACGGGGAGCGCGCCGATCGCCGGGTTGGCGTCGGCGAGCAGCACGCGGCGGCCCGCCCCGGCGCCGTGGCTGACGATCATGGCGGTGACGGGCAGTCGCTGCAGTTCGGACGGCTCGACGACGAGTTCGCGCGAGCGCTGCAGCGACCGGGCCAGCGATTCGCTGTCCCCGGCCGCCCGGGAGGTGGACACGCCCCAGGCGGTGCTCGTGCTGATACCCGTGGTGAGCGAGGCGGACTCGGACGTCCCCCACGAGGCGCCCGCCTGGGAAGAGCGCGAACCGCCGCCCCGCAACGGCATGACGCCGCCGCCGGACGGGCTGGTCCGCCCGGTCCCGTCCGACCGCGACTCGTTGGCCGACGTGGACGCGGCGGTCGAGGCGGAGTCACCGACCGTGCTGGTGTACGAACCGCCGAGGGTGTCGGTGACCGACGTGCCGACGGTCTCGGTGAGCTGGGACACCACGAACCGGTGGCTCGTGCCGATCTGCTCGCTCGCCGCCTTGGCGTCCTCCGCGTTCCCGAGGCGCATGAACGCCACCGCCGCGTTCCCCCGGCCGATCCGCTGCCGGACGTGCGGCGGCATCGACCGGTAGGCGAGCACCAGCCCCGAGCGGCTGACCTCGCACGCGTCGGTGAACCGGTCGAGGATGTCGGCGCGCAGCCGCTCCGCGCCGAGCAGGAACAGCGTGTGCCGCCACGACGTCGGTCCCGAGGCGGCGGGCGCCTGGCCGAGCACGGCGGTCAGCGCGGTCACCACGAAGCTGCCGAGGGTCGTCGCCGCCTGCGGGCTCGCCCGCCGGTCGACCGCGACGACGCGGAGCCGCCCCCGGGGCAGCCGCACCGGGCTGGTCCCTACGGCGGCGAGCCGGCGCAGTTGCGCCTCCATCCCCAGCGCCCGCTCAAGGACGACGCGGTCGGTGACCCCCTGGCCGAACAGCGCGCTGAGTTCCCCGGTCTCACGCTCGGACAGCAGTCCGGCCGCGAGGTCCGCACGCGGGTCACCGACCTGGGCCAGGGCGCGCAGCCCGGCCGCGACCCGGCGGACCGCGACGGGACCGGGGCCGTCGCGGCCGAGCACCTCGATGACCCGGTCGAGGATGGCCGTGTCGACCGCGATATCCCGGGCGGAGCCGTGCTCCTCGGCGGCGCTCGCCGACAGCGCGAGCACGTCGGCGAGGTCACCGGGCGGCAGCGACGCGGCCAGGTCGAGCCGGGGCAGGTCGCCGGGCAGTACCCAGACGGCCGGCGGCACGCCGTCCGCGGCCGCGTACAGGCCGGCCAGGTCGGCCGCGACCGCCCCGCCGGACAGGTCGACGACGGTCACCTCGCCGCCGGTGGCGAGCCGGTAGGCGGCGGCCATGGTGAGCATGGCCGACCAGCCGGCGAGCGTGCCGCCCGCGACGTCGACCCGGTCGATCCCGTCGGGCACGGGCACGGCGTACCAGCGCTTCTGGCTCACGAAGGCTGACCGCCGCCGCTGCCACCGGTCCACCTCGCGCCCATGCTCTGCCTGTGCCCGGCGCAGCCTGGCCTGCCGGTCCGCGTCCAGCCGCTGCGCCCGCAGCAGCTCGGCGTCGGCCCGCCGCCGCAGCGCCCGCTCGCCGCGCCAGACCGGGTAGCCGCTCAGTCCGGCCGCCGCGAGGCAGGTGACGACGGCGGGCCCGGCCACCGTGACGGGCAGCCGCCCGGCGGCGAGTGCCGCGGCCAGCACCACGCCGAGCACGGCCGCGGCGGCGAAGGCGAGCCGGGCCGGGCGGGTGATGACGGCTTCCTCCCGCCGCTGCGCCGCCAGCCAGTCGCCGGGCGGCGGCGCGGGCCGCCGCGATGCCGGACGCCGCGGCGGCGGCCCGGGATCGCTGGCCACAGTCGCGTACTGCCAGCCGAGGTACAGCCGCTCACCGTCCCCGGACGGCCCGTTCACCGGGGCCTCCCGGGAAGCCGGGCGGGCACCAGCCGGGCGGTCGCGATGCGGTGCCGCGATGAGCGGGCGGCGCAGGCGAACTCCCGCGGGCCGAGCGCGAGCAGGGCGGCGGCCGGGATCACCGGGCTGGGGACGAGGCCAGGCGCGGGGACGGCCGGACCCGGCTCGCCGCCATCAGGCAGGCTGCGCTCGCCCGCCAGCGCGGCGGCCACCGGTGCCGGGACCAGCCGGGTCCCGGTCCGGGCGGCGAGGCTGGCGGCCAGCTCGCGGTCGGTGACGCGGAAGCTGAGCGTGGTGCCCGTCAGGCCGCCCAGCTCGCTGGCCACGGCCGGCGACGTCGTCCCGATCAGGATGGACAGGCCGGCGTGCGGGCCGTCGCCGAGCAGCGGGGCGAGCGCGCGGGACGGCACCCGCTCGCCGTGCGGCACCCAGACGAGCGCGTCGCCGTCCACGCCGATCCGCCGCAGGTCCGCCGCGAGCGACAGCAGGCTGGCGCAGGCAGCAGCGGCCAGCTCGGCCGAGCCCGCGGTGAGCAGCACGGCCAGCCGGTCTCGCACCAGGCGCTCGAGGTCGGCGTCCGGCCGGCCCGGCAGCAGCGGCACCCCGGTCGCCGCGCAGGCGGCGGTCACCGCGCGGCCAATGGCCGCGTCGCCGAGGTCGAAGACGATCACCGGCTTGCGGCGGCGGAGCGCGGCGTGCACGACCTGGAGCCCGGTGAGCGTCACGTCCTGTGCCGCCGCCCCGGTCACGAGCGCCCCCGGTGCGAGCTCGGCCCAGCGCAGCTCGGCGACGGCGCCGGTGGACGGCACGACGCCGAGTGCGCAGCCGTCCCTGGTGAGCACCGCCCCGCCGCGGACAGCGTTCGCGCGCAGCGCGCGGCGGGCCGCCGCGATCAGGCCGGGCCGGGCCGACGGCACCGCCCACTCGTCGGTGTGCAGCCAGCCGAGCCAGCCGGCCAGCGCGGCCTCGGCGGCACCGCAGAGCAGCGCGACCGGGAGCTGTCCGGGCAGCCAGCTCCGCGCGTTGCCGAACCCCGCGAGCGGATGACCGGCCTCCCCGGCGAGGTGCCCGCCGCGCAGGTGCCAGAGGATGTCGGCCGGGCCGGCGGCGAAGCCGGCCAGCGCCCGGTCCGGCCCCAGCGCCAGCGTCCAGGCCAGTCCCGCGGCGGCCGGCCCGAGCAGCCAGCACAGCCGCCACCCGCTGGCCTTGCCCACCGCGGCGAACAGCACGGCGAGCACCAGGGTAAGCTGCGCGAGCAGCAGGTGCGCGACCACGATCGCCACCGCGCACGCGGCCACGACCTCACGGCGACGCGGCATGTCCGTCGGAATCAGGTGACGGGCACGCCGCGGCACTGATCCCGTCCAGGGCACCATCCAAGCCGCCACATACTCTAGGTTGCCAACAATGTACCCTGCGTGTCGATACCTGGCTAACGCCGGCTTCGGCGGGATGAGCGGCCTGGTCGCTAATCCACGAGGTGCGGCACGAACGGCAGCGGCTCGCCCGCCTGGATGACCACGCGGAACTGGTTCGGCTTCAGGGCGACGGTGGTCAGGCCGACCGGGGCGCCCGTGGCGCGGTCGTCGAACCTGACCGTCACCGAGATGGCCGGCTGGCCCGGTACCAGCCGCAGGCTGCGAGCGACCGACGGCTGCGGCGGCGCCATTTCCAGGTCCACCGCCCGGGCGCGCACAGCCCCGGCCCCGCCGGGGGCGCCCGGGGGAGCGGTCACCACCGCCGCGAACGTCTCCGGCTCGTCGGCTGCCGCGCCGGCCGCGTGTCCCGGTACGTAGGCGGTGGAGACGGCGACCGGCTCGGCCGCGATCGCCCAGGCGCACCGGACGATGCGGACCGGGTTACCCGGGGCGACGCCGAGCGACCAGGCCACGTCCTGCGGCGCGGCGCGCAGCGACACGTGCCTGGCGGCGCAGCTGATCTCGCCGCCCATGGGATCGAGCCTGGTGCTGAGCCCGCCGATCCCCTCAAGCGGGATCAGGTACTCGGCGGCGCTCGCCCGGTAAAGCTGCCCGTCGGGCAGTTTGCGGATCAGCGACCGGCGGCTGAGCTCCGCGATGGCGGCGTCGATCTCCGCCATGCTGACGTTGTACCGGCGGGCGAGCGCGCTGCGCCGCGGCAACTGCCAGCCAGGTTCCCGGTGGACGAGGGCGGCGGCCATGCGGTCCGCGAGCACGCCGCTGGCCGCCCGCTGCGCCGGCACCGCCGCATCGACGTCCATATCCCCCTGCCCCTGGCCGCGTGAGCCGGCCGTGTCGCCGCTCCCCCCGGAGCCGGCAGTCATCCGTCCTGCGGGATTCTCGTCGGCCGGCAGCCGCGCGCCCGGTCGGAGGCGGTCGTGCGGAAGCACCTGGCCGGCTTTCTTTCCCACATGGCTGCCCGTGCCTCCCGACTGCTCGCGGTGACCCTGCTGGCTCATCGAGGCGGGCGCTGTGGCAACTGCCCGGATCGCCAAGGCGTGCCCGCACTCGACTTCCTGACTAAAACGATTTTCAAGCCCGCCTTGCTCTGGCTAATAGATATGCAGACAAGGTGAACGGAAGTTGAATTAAAAGATAACTGTGCCAATCTGATGATTGTCATGTAAGTAAATCATCACTGGTGGCGCGGCCGTCCGCCGTGAGCCCGGCCACGTGCCGCGAGGACCCTCCCAGGGTATCCGGGCGGGTGCGGGCCGGCCGAGGCTAGGTAACAGACAGGTCAAGTCACCAGAAGTTAACTTTGAAGCCACTTCTCGTCCATGTTTGCTTCAGCGCTTGCTACTTTCACGGCCTATCACTGAACACGTTGACATCCATTTGCGGCTACGCCGACCAACCAGAACGTAATCCCGCGCGGATGCGCTTCAATTACAAGGAGAATCAATGCAGCTCCGAGGCAGCAAGCAGGCCGTACTGGCCGGGGGAGCCGTCGCGGCGGCGCTAGCCCTGGCCGCGTGCTCTTCGTCCAGTTCTTCGTCCAGTTCTTCGACCGCAGCGGCGGCGGGGTCGTCGTCCGCCGCAGCCAGCACCTCCGCTTCCGCGAGTGCGGCGTCGTCGGGGAGCGGCACGTTGAACGGGGCCGGATCCTCGTTCCAGAACACCTACCAGCTGGCCGCCATCGCGGCGTTCAAGTCGGTCAACCCCGGCGTCACGGTCAACTACCAGAGCGTTGGCTCCGGGACCGGCCGCAGCGACCTGTACTCGAACACCGTGCTGTTCGGCGGCTCGGACTCGCCGATCCCGGCCAGCGAGGACTCCAAGATCCCCGCGGGCAAGAAGGTGCTGTACTTCCCGGTGTTCATCGGTCCGATCACCATGTCCTACAACCTGCCGGGCGTCAGCAACCTGAAGCTGACCCCGGACGTCATCGCCGGGATCTTCTCGGCGCAGATCACGAGCTGGAACGACCCGAAGATCGCGGCCATCAACCCCGGGGTGAAGCTGCCGTCCACCGCGATCACCATCGCCGTCCGCTCGGACTCCTCAGGTACCAACCAGAACTTCACGCTGTACCTGCAGAAGGCCGCGCCCAGCATCTGGAAGCTCGGTAGCGGCTCCACCATCAAGTGGCCGTCCACCGCGCACGCCGGCGCCCAGAACACCGGCGTGGCCTCGATCATCAAGTCGACCGTAGGCGCCATCGGCTACGTCGACTACGCCGACGCCAAGGCCTCTGGCCTGAGCGCCGCGCTGGTGCAGAACAAGGCCGGTCAGTACGTCTCCCCGACGCCGACGGGCTCCTCCGTCGACGCGGCCGCGGCCACGATCAACCCGGACCTCACGTTCGCCGCGGCCGACGCCAGCAGCGCCCCGACCGCCTACCCGATCTCCTACCAGTCCTGGGACCTGGTGTACTCGACGCAGCCCAACGCCAACGACGTGGCGATGCTCAAGTCCTACATCGGCTACCTGCTCGGGGCCGGCCAGCAGCTGCTGCCCTCGCTGGGTTACGCGCCGCTGCCGTCTAACCTCGTGCAGAAGGCAGAGGCCCAGCTGAACACGATCACCGTCGCGTCGTAAGGATGTCCTTCATGACGCAGGCATCTCTAGCACCGACGGGCCTGTCCTCATGAGCGCGACCGTGCAGACGGGCCCGGCCACCCCAGCCGGGCCCGTCTCCGGGCTGTGGCCCCGCAGGCCGCTCGGTGACCGTGCCTTCCAGCTGCTCGCGCTCTTGTCCGGGCTGCTGGTGCTGGTGATCTTGGTCCTGATCGCGGTCACCATGTCCCAGCAGTCCACTCAGTGGTTCACCACGGCGGGCTGGTCGGGCGTCTTCTCCGCCGACTGGGACCCGACGAACAACAAGTTCGGCGCGATGTCGTTCGTGTACGGCACGGCCGTCGTGTCGGTGATCGCGATCGCCGTCGCTTACCCGCTCAGCATGGGGGTCTCCCTGCTGCTCAACGAGGTGGTGCCCCGCCGCTGGGCGCAGCCGATCGTGTACGTGATCGACCTGCTCGCGGTGGTGCCCTCGGTCGTCTGGGGCCTGTGGGGCTTCGCGGTGTTCATTCCCTGGCTGCAGACGACGATCTACCCGCACGTCGCCTCGGCGGTCAACCACATCTGGATCCTCGGCAACCTGTTCGGGCCGCTCAACGGCAACTACGTGAGCGGCGCCTCGTTCTTCACCGGCGGCCTGGTGCTGGCCTTCATGATCGTGCCGATCGTGACCTCGCTGTCGCGGGAGGTCATGGCGACCGTGCCGGGCGCCGACAAGGAAGGCGCCTACGCGCTGGGCGCGACCCGCTGGGAGATGATCCGCGGCGTCGTCTGGCCGCACAGCCAGACCGGGATCGTGGGCGCCACGCTGCTCGGACTCGGCCGGGCGATGGGCGAAACGATCGTCGTGGCGCTGGTGATGGGCTCATCGCCGACGATCACGTCGCACCTGTTCACTCCCGGGTACGCCATGCCGGGGGTCATCGCGAACCAGTTCGGCGAGGCCACCGTCGGCGAGTTCCGCGCCGCGCTCATCGGCATGGGCGTGCTGCTGTTCGCGCTCACGATCGTCGTCAACCTAACCGCGCGCGCGGTCGTCGAGCGAAACGCGCGGCGCATAAGGGGGAGCGCCTGATGGCCGCCGTCTCTACGCAGCGGACAGCCGACCTGCGCGAGCCGAGCGGCTGGCGGCGCGCCAAGAACCGGCTCGCGGTCGGTTCCATGTGGTTCGCCCTGCTCTGCGTGCTGATTCCGCTCGGCTTCGTCCTGGCCAGCGTGCTCGTCAAGGGCGCCTCGGTGATCAGTTGGCAGTTCCTGACCAGTAGCACCATCCCGCCGAACGTCCTGCCCGCGAACTTCGGCGGCATGGGCGCGGCGGTCGTCGGCACGCTCGAGATCACCGCCTTCGCGTCGGTCATCGCGATCCCGCTCGGCGTGCTCGGCGCGATCTACCTCAGCGAGTACGGCGGCAACCGCCCGCTGGCCCGGCTGATCTCCTTCCTGTCCGACGTGATGACCGGCGTGCCGTCCATCGTGATGGGCCTGTTCATCTTCACGGTCTGGGTGATCCCCCGCGGGCTCTCGGGGTACTCGGGCATGGCCGGGTCCTTCGCGCTCGCCTGCCTGATGCTGCCGATCGTGATCAGGTCCAGCTACGAGATCCTCCGCCTGGTTCCCGACAGCCTCCGGCAGGGCAGCTACGCCCTCGGCGCGACCAAGTCCCGGGTGACGCTGACCGTGGTGCTGCCGGCGGCGGCAGGCGGCCTGGTAAGCGGGGCCCTGCTCGCCGTCGCCCGCGCGGCGGGCGAGACCGCACCGCTGCTGTTCACCATCGGAGCGGTGGAGGCCACCAACTCGAACATCTTCTCCGGTTCCAACACCGCGCTGTCCGTGCAGATCTTCGACAACGTGCTGCAGCCTTACACCGGCGCGGTGGACCGCGGCTGGGGCGCGGCACTCACGCTGATCGCGATCGCGTTCATCTTCATGATCGCGGCCCGTCTCGTCACCGCGCGCTTCAACAGGTACTCTCGGTAGGGGTGGAAAGTATGGAACAGCCTGAGCAGGATGTCGTCACGCAGACGGTCTCCACGCACCTGCCGAAGCTCGAGACAACCGTCAGGGCGACGTCGCAGACGCCAGGGACGGCCATCTTCGAAGTGAAGAACGTCTCCATCTACTACGGCGCGTTCAAGGCCGTCACGGATGTGTCGCTGCCCATCTACGAGAACGAGGTCACCGCGTTCATCGGCTCGTCCGGCAGCGGGAAGTCAACGGTGCTGCGCGCGTTCAACCGGATGAACGACCTGGTTCAGGGCGCCCGCGTCGATGGCGAGATGACCTACCGCGGTGCCGACCTCTACGGCAAGGACGTCTCGGCGACGGCGGTCCGCCGCCGCATCGGGATGGTTTTCCAGAAGCCCAACCCGTTCCCCAAGTCGATCTACGACAACGTCGCCTACGGCCCCCGGATCAACGGCATCAGGAACAAGGCGCGCCTCGACGAGATCGTGGAGAAGTCGCTGCGCCGCGCCGCGCTGTGGGACGAGGTGAAGAACCGGCTCAAGCAGTCCGGCCTCGCGCTGTCCGGCGGCCAGGCACAGCGGCTCTGCATCGCCCGCACGATCGCGGTCGAGCCGGACGTCGTGCTGATGGACGAGCCCGCCTCGGCCCTCGACCCGATCGCCACGCTCGCGGTCGAGGACCTGATCCGCGAGCTCAAGCAGAACTACACGATCGTCATCGTCACGCACAACATGCAGCAGGCCACCCGGATCAGCGACCGCACCGCGTTCTTCTCGGTGCTCACCGACTCCAAGAATGACACCCGCACCGGAGTGCTTGTCGAGCATGGTCCCACCCAGCAGATCTTCGAGGATCCGCGCGACAGCCGCACGCAGGCCTACGTCACCGGTCGCATGGGGTAACCCGCGCAGCCGAACGTGGCCCCTGGCTAACC
>DAHWEX010000752.1 GCA_027326205.1 Actinomycetota bacterium | reverse complement strand
GCCGACGATCGTGTCGAGGCCGTCGGGCAGGACCGAGACGAGGTCCCAGACCTGCGCGGCCCGGCACGCCTGCACCAGCTCCGCCTCGGTCGCCGACGGCCGGGCGTAGAGCAGGTTGGCGCGGATCGTGTCGTGGAACAGGTGGGCGTCCTGGGTGACCACGCCGACCACGTCGTGCAGCGAGTCGAGCGTGACGTCGCGGATGTCCCGGCCGCCGATGAGCACGGCCCCGTCGTTCGGGTCGTACATGCGCGCGACCAGCTGGGTGATCGTGGTCTTGCCCGCCCCGGACGGGCCGACCAGGGCGGTGAGCTGCCCGGCGGGGGCGGTGAACGAGACGTCGTGCAGCACCCCGGCGGCCGCGTCGGTCCGCTCGGGCCGGTTGAGCGCGATCGACTCCAGGGAGGCGAGGGACACCTCGGCCGCCGTCGGGTAGCGGAACGACACCCCGTCGAACGCGATCGACGGGGCGGTGCCCGCCGCGTCGCGGGCGGCCAGCACGGCGGCGTCCGGCCTCTCCCTGATCAGCGGCTCCAGGTCGATGACCTCGAAGACCCGGTCGAACGACACCACCGCGGTCATCACCTGGACCTGCACGTTGGACAGCGACCCGATCGGGCCGTACACCCGGCCGAGCAGCTTGGCGATGGCGACGAGCGTGCCGAACTGGAACGTGCCCCGGATCACCAGGTCGCCGCCGACGCCGTAGACGACGGCGGTGAACAGCGCGGTGACCAGGGTGATCGCGATCATGAAGACCGACCCGTACATGTCCCGGGCGACGCCGATCTCGCGGACCTTGAACGCCTTGGCGGCGAACAGCTCCGACTCCTCGCGGGGGCGGCCGTAGAGCTTGGCGAGCATCGCGCCCGCCACGTTGAACCGCTCGTTCATGGTGGAGCCCATCTCGGCGTTGAGCTGCATGGACTCCCGGGACAGGCGCTGCAGGCGGCGGCCGAGCAGGCGGGCGGGGAGGATGAACAGCGGGATCAGCACCAGCCCGATGAGGGTCACGAACCAGGACAGGTAGAACAGCGTGATCAGGACGACGACCAGCGACAGGACGTTGGAGAGGACGGACGACAGCACGCCGACGATCGCCGCCTGGGCCCCGACCACGTCCCCGTCGAGCCGGCTGACGAGCGAGCCGGTCTGCGCCCGGGTGAAGAACGCCAGCGGCTGCCGCTGCACGTGGTCGAAGACCTCGGTGCGCAGGTCGTAGATGAGGCTCTCGCCGATCCGCGAGGAGAAGTAGCGGTTGATCACCCCGAGGAGCGCGTCGAACAGCGCCACTCCGACGACGGTCAGCGCCACCACGAGGACGACGAACTCGTCTTTCGCGATGATGCCGTGATCGATCAGTTCGCGCAGCAGCAGCGGGTTGACCACGGTGATGACCGCGTCCAGCGCCGTGGCGAACAGGTAAACCGACAGCTGGACGCGGTAGGGCCGCGCGTAGCCGGCGATCCGCCGGACCGTTCCGGGCTTGATCTTCTGCTTGGTGACCGAGGGGTCCAGCCTGAACCCGCCGCGCGCCATCATGAACCCGGGCCCGTGAACCATCATTTACCCGATGCTAGTTCGCCGGCCGGGCGGTTAGGGCATGGTTTTCCGCAGGGTGAATTTTCCGCCGCGGCTATCTCCGGGTGGCGCCGCCCCGGCCGCGCAGGGCCACGCCCGTCTCGGTGAGGATGCGGTGGACGAACCCGTAGGAGCGCCCGGTTGACGACGCCAGGGACCGAATGGACTCACCGGAGTTGTACCTGGCCTTCAGGTCGGTCGCCAGCTTGCTGCGGTCTTCTCCCGTGACGCGGGTGCCCTTTCTGAGGGTCGTGGATTCGGCCACCTTTACCTCCCGTAAGGTACAGCACTCACTGCGTTACGTCCCCTACCGCAATGATCACCTATCGGGGCGTCGTTGACCACCCGCATCGACCGGCATAGTTCCCGTTGGCCCGGGGAGGGACTCCCCCCGAGATCTGAGGGAGGGACTCTCCCGAGATCTGGGGGATCCCCGGAGAGCGGACCGGTAAACCTCAGCCACCGGATACGTACCCGGCACCGCAGGCGCCGTCCCGGGGCCGAAGCCCCGGCGAGGGGGCAACGGGGGAGGGACTCCCCCGTGATTTGGGGGGTCCCCGGGGGGATCACTCCCCCGGGGGAAATAAGGCCAGGGCGACGAGGTCGGCGAAATCGGCCGACCAGGTGTCTTCCGTTCCCTCGGGCAGCACGATGACGCGCTCGGGGGAAAGCGCGTCGACCGCGCCCTCGTCGTGGGTGACGAGCACGATCGCGCCCCGGTACCCCGCCAGGGCCGCCAGGATCTCCTCGCGGCTCGCCGGGTCCAGGTTGTTCGTCGGCTCGTCGAGCAGCAGCACGTTCGCACCGGAGACAACGAGAAGCGCCAGTGCCAGTCGCGTTTTCTCGCCGCCGGAAAGGACGCCGACCGGCTTATCGACGTCGTCGCCGGAGAACAGGAACGAGCCGAGGACCTTGCGCTGCTCGGTGTCGGTGAGCTCCGGCGCGGCGGTGCGCATGTTCTCGATGAGCGACCGACCGGTGTCGAGGGTTTCGTGCTCCTGCGCGTAGTAGCCGAGGCGCAGGCCGTGACCTGGGATTACCTGCCCCGTGTCCGGTTTTTCCACCCCGGCGAGGAGCCGCAGCAGCGTGGTCTTGCCGGCGCCGTTGAGGCCGAGGACGACGACCCGGCTGCCCCGGTCGATCGCCAGGTCCACGTCGGTGAACACCTCAAGCGACCCGTAAGACTTCGACAGCCCCCGGGCGGTCAGCGGCGTCTTGCCGCACGCGGCGGGCTCCGGGAACCGCAGCCGGGCGACCCGGTCGGCCTGCCGCTCGCCCTCCACGCCGTCGAGCAGTCGCTCGGCGCGCCGCTGCATGTTCTGCGCCGCCTTGGCCTTGGTCGCCTTGGCCCCCAGCTTCGCCGCCTGGAGTTGCAGCGCGGACGCCTGCCGCTCGGCGTTGACCCGCTCCCGCTTGCGGCGGCGCTCGTCGGCCTCGCGCTGTTCCAGGTAGGCCTTCCAGCCGACGTTGTAGATGTCGAGGACCGAGCGGTTGGCGTCGAGGTAGAAGACCTTGTTGACGACCTGCTCGACCAGGTCCACGTCGTGGCTGATGACCAGCAGCCCGCCGCGGTAGCTCTTGAGGTGGTCGCGCAGCCAGGTGACCGAGTCGGCGTCCAGGTGGTTGGTCGGCTCGTCGAGCAGCAGCGTCTGGGCATCGGAGAACAGGATGCGGGCCAGTTCGACGCGGCGGCGCTGGCCGCCGGACAGCGTGTGCAGCGGCTGGTGCAGCACCCGGTCCGGCAGGCCGAGGGAAGCCGCCAGGGACGCCGCCTCCGACTCGGCCGCGTACCCGCCGAGCACGGCGAGGCGGTCCGACAGGTTCCCGTAGCGCCGGATCGCCTTCTCCGCCTTGCCCGGGTCCGGGTCCGACATCAGGGCCTCGGCCTTGCGCATCTGCTCGCGGACCTCGTCCAGGCCGCGCGCCGACAGGATGCGGTCGAGCGCGAGAACCTCCAGGTCCCCGGTCCTCGGGTCTTGCGGGAGGTAGCCGACGGTACCGGAGGACCGGACGGTTCCGGCTGCGGGCAGCCCGGTGCCGGACAGGACCTTGGCGAGGGTGGTCTTGCCTGCGCCGTTCCGGCCGACGAGGCCGATACGGTCCCCCTCGGCGACCTGGAAGGACGCGTCCGCCAGCAGGAGCCGGGCACCAGCACGCAGCTCAATGCCACTGGCGACGATCATGATTCCCAAGAATACCGGATAAGCCCTCCGGCTCGGTCAGCCTTATCCGGATGGCGGTGAACGCCCGGGGCGTCGCCTCCAGGACGGCGCGCTTGGGGTCGGGCACGGTGAGGAAGCGCTCCGTTGCCAGCGCGAGGTAGCGGGCGAGCCGGGGGTCGTCCCGCAGTTCCGCGGCCGCCCGCTTGTCCCCGCCGAGCACGACCGCGTCGAGCCGGGGACCACGGCCGAAGACCGCGGCGGCCGTGGCGGCCGCCGCGTCCAGCGCCTCGCCGGCCTGCTTCTCCCGGCGGCGCGCGAAGCGCTGCTGCGACCAGCCGCCGGCCGCGCTGCGGCCGTGCACGAGGCGCGAGCCCACCTTGGCGTCGGCGAGCGCCGGCGGGTAGCCGGCGAACACCCCGGCGGCGTAGCCGCCCAGGCGGACCAGCAGCACCCCGACCGTGCGGGGCACCCGGGCGTGCGCGGCGAGCAGCCCGGCCGCCTCGTCCGGGCCGGCCTCCGCGCGCGGCCACGCGAACGACTCCGCGAAGGGCGGGTGGCACTCGGCGGCCGCGCCGTCCCGCGCGGTGAACGTCGCCGCGCCGTCGCCCAGGGTCACCCCGGGCGCCGCCGGCTCCCCGTGCCGCACGGCGAACGAGGCGACCCAGCCGGGGAACCGCTCAGCCGGAACGTCGAGCCACTTGGCACCACTGCCCGCGGCGTTCTTCACTACGCTCCCGATCGACCCAGGGCCCTAGATGTTGAACCCCAGCGCCCGGAGCTGCTCGCGCCCGTCGTCGGTGATGCTCTCCGGCCCCCACGGCGGCATCCACACCCAGTTGATCGCGAAGTCTTCCACGATGTCCGCCAGGGCCTCGGCCGCCTGCTCCTCGATCACGTCGGTGAGCGGGCAGGCCGCGCTGGTCAGCGTCATGTCCAGGGTGGCCTTGCCGGGGCCGTCGAGCAGCACGCCGTAGACGAGCCCGAGGTCGACCACGTTGATGCCGAGCTCCGGGTCCACCACGTCGCGCAGCGCCTCGAGGATGTCCTCGGTCTTCTGCTTGACCTGGTCTTCGGTGAGGTCGGGGATCGCCTGGTTTTCGGTCAGCCCGGTCTCGGTCATCCTCGACCCTCGCTTCCATCTTCTGAGTCGTTACGGGTGGTCAGGGCCTGGACGGTCGCGTCCTTCCAGGCCATCCAGCCGAGCAGCGCGCACTTGACCCGCGCCGGGTACTTGGAGACGCCGGCGAACGCCACCGCGTCCTCCAGGACGTCCTCGTCCGGCTCGAGCTGCCCCTTCGACTGCATCAGCGCGAGGAAGGCGTCGCCGATCCGCATGGCCTCGTCGACGGGCTTGCCGATGACCAGGTCGGTCATGACCGAGGCGCTGGCCTGGCTGATCGAGCAGCCCAGGGACTCGAAGGAGACGTCCTCGACGACCGCCGCGCCGTCCACGTCCTTGAGCGAGACGCGCAGCGTCACCTCGTCGCCGCAGGTCGGGTTGACGTGGTACACCTGCGCGTCGTACGGATCCCGCAGGCCCTTGTGGTGCGGGTTCCGGTAGTGGTCCAGGATGATTTCCTGGTACATGTCCTGCAGCTGCATAATGCCCTCTGCAACCCCTCTTCGTTACCGGTTGTTCCGGCGCGGGCGCCCGGGTCAGACACGGAAGAACTTCCTGGCGTAGCGGACGCCGTCGGCGAGGGCGTCGATCTCCTCCAGCGTGTTGTACACGTAGAAGCTCGCCCGGTTGGACGCCTGGCAGCCCAGCGTGCGGTGCAGCGGCCAGGCGCAGTGGTGGCCGGTCCTGATCGCGATGCCCAGCTCGTCGAGGACCTGGCCGACGTCGTGGGCGTGCACGCCCGCCACCTCGAACGCCACCGTGCCGCCGCGGTCTTCCGTGGTCAGCGGGCCGAGGACGCGGACACCGTCGATCTCGCCGAGGGCCCGCAGCGCGTGCTCGGTGAGCGCCCTCTCGTGGGCGGCCACGTTGTCCATGCCGAGGGCGTTCAGGTAGTCGACGGCCGCGCCGAGTCCCGCCGCCAGCGAGACCGCCGGGACCCCCGGCTCGAACTTCGCGGGGGGCGGGAGGAACGTGGACTCCTCCATCCGGACCACCTCGATCATCGAGCCGCCGGTGAGGAACGGGGGCAGCGCGTCGAGGGCCGCGTACTTGCCGTACAGGACGCCGAGGCCGAGCGGGCCGAGCATCTTGTGGCCGGAGAAGGCGAGGAAGTCCGCGTCGAGCTCCCGGACGTCGACCGGGTGGTGCGGCACCAGCTGGGCGCCGTCGACGAGGAACAGCGCGCCGACGGAGTGCGCCAGCTCGCCGATCTCGCGCAGCGGGGGGATCACTCCGGTGACGTTCGACTGCCCGGTGACCGCGACGATCTTGGTCCGCGGCGTCACCAGGGACTTGTCGAAGTCGAGGCGCCCGTCGGGCAGCTCCCTGAACCACTTCAGCGTCGCCCCGGTGCGCAGCGCGAGCTGCTGCCACGGGACGAGGTTGGCGTGGTGCTCCATCTCGGTGATCAGGATCTCGTCGCCCGGCTTCAGCGACGTGGCCGCGGGGCCACCGAAGCCCAGCCCGAAGGCGACCAGGTTGATGCTCTCGGTCGCCGACTTCGTGAACACGACCTCGGACGGCGAGGCCGCGCCGAGGAACGCGGCGACCTTGGCCCGGGTGCCCTCGTAGATCTCGGTGGCCTCCTGGCCGAGGAGGTGGGTGCCCCGGTGCGCGGCGGCGTTGTGCCGCTCGTAGTACTCCCGCTCGGCGTCCAGCACCTGCACCGGGTGCTGCGACGTCGCCCCGGAGTCCAGGTAGACCAGCGGCTTGTCGTTCCTGACGGTCCGGGACAGGATCGGGAAGTCCTTCCGGATCGCCTCAACGTCTAGGCTCATGCCGACGCCGCCGCCCCGGTGAACTTCTCGTAGCCCTCGTTCTCCAGCACCTTGGCGAACTCCGCGCCGCCCTCGGCGACGATCCGGCCCGCGACGAAGACGTGCACGTAGTCGGGCTGGACGTACTGCAGGATGCGGTTGTAGTGAGTGATCAGCAGCACCCCGTGGCCAGGCTGGGCGCGGAACCGGTTGATGCCCTCGGACACGATCTTCAGCGCGTCGACGTCGAGGCCGGAGTCGGTCTCGTCGAGGACGGCGACCTTGGGGTTCAGCAGCTCGAGCTGGAGGATCTCGTGGCGCTTCTTCTCGCCGCCGGAGAAGCCCTCGTTCAGTGACCGCTCGGCGAACTTCGGGTCGATGGACAGGGCGCCCATCGCGCCGTTCATCTCCTTGACGAAGTTACGCAGCTTGGGGGCCTCGCCCCGGGTCGCGGTCACCGCGGTGCGCAGGAAGTTCGACACGGACACGCCGGGCACCTCGACCGGGTACTGCATGGCCAGGAACAGGCCCGCGCGGGCGCGGGCGTCGACGGACATGGC
Organism: Actinomycetota bacterium; assembly: GCA_027326205.1. Classification (GTDB taxonomy): domain Bacteria; phylum Actinomycetota; class Actinomycetes; order Streptosporangiales; family Streptosporangiaceae; genus Trebonia. The sequence goes on along the minus strand of DAHWEX010000752.1, from coordinate 2,912 downwards.
CAGCACGTCCTCGCCGTCCAGGGTCACCGACCCGGAGGTGACGGTGTACTTCGGGTGGCCCGCGAGAGCGTAGGCGAGGGTCGACTTGCCGGAGCCGTTCGGTCCCATGATGGCGTGCGTCTCGCCGTCGGCCACCGTCAGGTTGACGCCGCGCAGGATCTCGCGCAGCGAGCCGTCGGCCTCGCTGACGCAGGCGTGCAGGTCGCGGATCTCAAGGGTGGACACTGAAATGACTCCTAGATCGACACGAGGACGTCGTCGCCCTCGATCTTGACGGGGTAAACGGGCACCGGAACGGTGGCGGGCATCGAGGTGGGCCGGCCGGTCCGCAGGTCGAAGCACGACCCGTGCAGCCAGCACTCGATCGTGGTGCCGTCGACCTCGCCCTCGGACAGCGGCACGGCGGCGTGCGAGCACCAGTCGCGGATCGCGAAGACCTCGCCCTCGGTCTGCACGATCGCGATCTCGTCGCCGCCGACCACGACGCTGATCACGCCGTCCTCTTTAAGATCAGAAACGGCGCACGCCCGAACGAATCCGGCAATCTCGCTCACGCAAGCTCCTCTTCGATCGCGGCGGTAATCCGCTCCTCAAGCTCCGGCACCCCGATCTTCGCGATCAGTTCGCCGAAGAAGCCCCGGATGACCAGCCGCCTGGCCTCCTCGAAGGGGATGCCGCGGGACTGCAGGTAGAAGATGTGCTCGTCGTCGAGGCGGCCGCTGGTCGAGGCGTGCCCGGCCCCGACGACCTCGCCGGTGAGGATCTCCAGGTTCGGCACCGAGTCGGCGTGCGCCCCGTCGGTGAGGACCAGGTTCCGGTTGTACTCGTAGGTGTCGGTGCCGGTCGCCTCCGGGCGGATCAGCACGTCGCCGATCCAGACGGTGCGGGCGCCCTCGCCGGACAGCGCGTGCTTGTAGCCGACGCGGCTGCGGCACTTCGGCGTGTCGTGGTCGACGAACAGCCGGTGCTCCAGGTGCTGCCCGCCCGTGTTTCTGGGAGACCCGGTGGCGAACGCGATGCCGTGCAACTCGGCGTCGCCGCCGGGGCCGGCGTACCGGACGGTGGGCGAGAGCCGGACGACGGCGCCGCCGAGGGTGACCGCGAAGTGCGCGAGGTGGGCGTCCCGGCCCAGCGTCGCGACGTGGTGCGCGACCTGGACGGTGTCGCCGGCCCAGTCGGCGAGCGCGACGACCGTGAGGTCGCCGCCGTCCGCCACGTGGATCTCGACGTTGTTCGCGTAGGTGGCCGAGCCGGTCTGGTCGATGACCACGGTGGCCCGGCCGTAGGGCTGCACGTCGATCACCAGGTGACCGGCCGCGGCGGCCGCCGCGTCCGTGCCGGTGATCCGCACGTACGTCGGGGCCGAGGCGGTCGTCTCCTTCGGCACGGTGATCACCGTGGCCGCGGTGACGGCGGCGAACGCCCGGGCGCTCACCCGGTCGGCGGGAACGAACGGGCGGCCGGGTGAAACATGGGCCCGTTCGGCTGGCTCATGCCTTTCCACCGCCAGTTCGGGGGCGGCCTCGACGGAGACCGTCACCCCGGACGACCCGAGCGGGGCGTCCGCGTGCAGCCCGCGGAGCTTGCTGAGCGGGGTGAACCGCCACTCCTCCTCGCGGCCGGTGGGCACCGGGAAGTCGCCGGGGTTGACGGACCCGGACGAGTGCAGGCTGGAGACGTGCGCGGTCTCGACCGCGCCGGCGAGATTCGCCATTGCTAGCCGACCGCCCCTTCCATCTGCAGCTCGATCAGCCGGTTGAGCTCGAGCGCGTACTCCATGGGAAGCTCGCGGGCGATCGGCTCGACGAAGCCGCGGACGATCATCGCCATCGCCTCGTCCTCGGTGAGGCCGCGGGACATGAGGTAGAACAGCTGGTCGTCGGAGATCTTCGAGACGGTGGCCTCGTGGCCCATCTCGACGTCGTCCTCGCGGATGTCGTTGTACGGGTAGGTGTCGGAGCGGCTGATCGTGTCGACGAGCAGCGCGTCGCACTTGACCGTGGACTTGGAGTGCGCGGCGCCTTCCTGCACGTTGATCAGGCCGCGGTAGGAGGTGCGGCCGCCGCCCCGGGCCACGGACTTGGACACGATCGTGGAGCTGGTGTACGGCGCGCAGTGCACCATCTTCGCGCCGGCGTCCTGGTGCTGGCCCGCGCCGGCGAACGCGACCGACAGCGTCTCGCCCTTGGCGTGCGGCCCCATCAGGTAGACCGCCGGGTACTTCATCGTGACCTTGGAGCCGATGTTGCCGTCGATCCACTCCATCGTCGCGCCCTCGTAGGCCACGGCCCGCTTGGTGACGAGGTTGTAGACGTTGTTCGACCAGTTCTGGATGGTCGTGTAGCGGCAGCGGGCATCCTTCTTGACGATGATCTCGACGACCGCGCTGTGCAGCGAGTCCGACTTGTAGATCGGCGCGGTGCAGCCCTCGACGTAGTGCACGTAGGCGCCCTCGTCGACGATGATCAGCGTGCGCTCGAACTGGCCCATGTTCTCGGTGTTGATCCGGAAGTAGGCCTGCAGCGGGATCTCGACGCGCACGCCCTTCGGCACGTAGATGAACGACCCGCCGGACCACACGGAGGTGTTCAGCGCGGCGAACTTGTTGTCGCCCGCCGGGATGACCGTGCCGTAGTACTCCCGGAACAGGTCCGGGTGCTCCTTGAGCGCGGTGTCGGTGTCGAGGAAAATGACACCCTTTTCCTCGAGGTCTTCCCTGATCTTGTGGTAGACGACCTCGGACTCATACTGGGCGGCGACGCCCGCGATGAGCCGCTGCTTTTCCGCCTCGGGGATGCCGAGCCGGTCGTAGGTGTTCTTGATATCGGCGGGCAGCTCATCCCAGCTGGCAGCCTGCTTCTCGGTCGAGCGGACGAAGTACTTGATGTTTTCGAAATCGATGCCGGACAGGT
>DAHWEX010000722.1 GCA_027326205.1 Actinomycetota bacterium | reverse complement strand
GAAGCGCCGGCTCCGGCGGACGGGGTCGCGAACACCACACCGCGGCTGGGGCCGGGCGAAGCGGCGGCGGCAGAAGTCCCCGCCGCCGTGCTGCCGATTGCCGCCAGGGCGCCGAAGGAGCCCGCCGGCGGGGTGTAGGTGTCGCCGCCCGCGCCGCGCGGGACGTTCGACGCGGAGACGGCCAGCCCCTGGGAGCCGCCGCGGTCGGCCGCGGGCGTGACGTCCGACGCCGGGAACAAGACCACGCAGGAAAGACCGCCCGCCGCCCCCAGCAGCAGCATGGTCATGACCATGCGGTGCACGCTCATTCCCGCTAGCCGGCCCAGTCCCGGACCGTTCGACCTAGTCATTTTCGCGAGCACCCTGTCACGTAAAGCGCCATCCGACGCTGCGGTCTCAGTAACCAGCCCTGCTTAAATCTGAAACACGGGTAGCGTAGCAGTGCGTGAATTACCCTATAGACGCGGAGCGGCATGTTTGAGGGTTATTCAAAAACCTGATTGCCGTTAGCCGGACGGGCGTCGTTTTCTTAGGCCGTGACCAGCAGGTAAACGTTCAGGGCCACGATCACCGCGGTCACCGCGGCCGCCGCGACGGTAGTGATACGGCGGTTCACCAGCCCGCCCATGACATCGCGGCTGGCGGTGAACGCCACCAGCGGGATCAGCGCGAACGGGATGCCGAAGGACAGGAAGACCTGGCTGAGCACCAGGGCGCGGGTCGGGCTGAAACCGAGGGCGAGCACCGCGAGGGCCGGGACCATGGTGACCGCCCGGCGGGCGAAGACCGGGATCCGGCGGCGCAGGAAGCCGTCCATCACCACCTGGCCGGACATCGTCCCCACGCAGGAGGACGCCACGCCGGAGACCAGCAGCGCCACGCCGAAGACGGTGCCGGCGTGCGCGCCCAGGTAGCCGTTCAGGCCCGCGACCACGCGGCCGAGGTCTTCGCCCGCCTGCGTGTCGCCGCGGGTGAAGAACACCGCCGCCGCCGTGGCGAGCATCGCCAGGTTGATGGCGCCCGCCACGCCCATCGCGCACAGCACGTCGATGAACTCGAAGCGGAAGACCTTCCGTCGTTCCCGCCCGTCGGCGCTGGCGACCCGGCCCCTGGTCAGCGCCGAGTGCAGGTAGATGACGTGCGGCATCACCGTCGCGCCCACGATCGAGACCGCGAGCAGCGCCGCCCCGCCCGGCAGCCGGAACGCGAGCACCCCGCCCGCGACCGCGCTCGCCGGCGGCCGGGCGGCGACGAGTTCCAGGATGAACGCGAGGACCACGACGCCGACGAGCGCGGTGATCGCCGCCTCCAGGCGGCGGAACCCGCCCACCTCCATCGCGAGGACCGCGAACGTGGCCAGGGCGGCCAGCAGCGCCGACAGCCAGATGGACAGCCCGAACACCAGGTTCAGGCCCAGCGCCGCCCCGGTGAACTCCGCCAGGTCGGTGGCCATCGCCACGATCTCGGCCTGCGCCCACAGGAAGATCACGAGCGGCCGCGGCAGTCGCTCCCGGCAGACCTCCGGCAGGGACATCCCGGTGGCGATGCCCAGCTTGGCCGACAGGGTCTGCACGAGCATCGCCATCAGGTTGGCGGTCAGCACCACCCAGCCGAGCGCGTATCCGAACTGCGCGCCGCCGGCCATGTTGGTGGCGAAGTTTCCCGGGTCGACGTAGGCGACGCAGGCGATGAACGCCGGCCCGAGAAAGGGCGTTACCGCACGCAGGCCCCGCCGTTCTCCCGACAGGGCCTGCTGAGCGGCTAGCGCGGTATCAACCAACCGACGGACCCAGGCCGAGGGACTGGGGAGTGGAGGAGTCGGGCGAAGGCTGGTGCAGGCCCTCGTCCAGGGACCCGTACTCGGTCATCAGCGCACGGGACCCGCCCCACGCCGTCTGCTCCTCGGCGACCAGGGTGTTGGTCGTGAGCAGCAGCCCGGCGACCGACGCGCCGTTCGCCAGGGCGGACCGGACGACGCGCAGCGGGTCGACGATCCCCATCTCGATCATGTTCCCGTGACGGCCCGACAGCGCGTCGAACCCTTCGTCCACGCCGAGCGTGGCCGACTTAGCGACCACGGCGGCGGCGTCGTAGCCCGCGTTGGCGGCGATCAGCGTGGCCGGCTCGGACAGCGCCCGGCGGACGATCTCGACGCCGATCGCGTAGTCGCCGGTCACGTCCGCGTCGCTGCTCACGCCGTCAAGGGCGCCGATCGAGTGCAGCAGCGCGGACCCGCCGCCCGCCACGATGCCCTCGGCCATCGCGGCCCGGGTGGCCGACAGCGCGTCCTCGACCCGGTGCCGCAGTTCCTTGAGCTCCGCCGAGGTCGGCGCGCCGACCCTGATCACCGCGACCCGGCCGCTCAATGCGCCGATCCGCTCGGTCAGCACGTCCTCGTCGATGCCGAACGTCGCCCGCTCCAGTTCGGCCCGCATCTGGTTGAGCCGGAAGTCGACGGCCTCGGACGAGCCGCCGCCGCCGATGATCGCGGTGCTGTCGGCGGTGACCCATACCTGCCGGGCCCGGCCGAGGTGCTCGACGGTCATCGTCTCCAGGGAGAACCCGGAGTGCTTGCTGTAGACCGCGCCGCCGGTGAGCGCGGCGATGTCCTCGAGCTTGTGCAGCCGCCGGTCGCCGAAGCCCGGGGCGCGCACCGCGACGCACTGGAAGATGCCGTTGACGTGGTTGTGCACGAGCATCTGCAGGGCGGTGCCCTCGACGTTCTCCGCGATGATCACCAGCGGCCGCGGGTTGCGCATCACCTTGTCGAGCAGCGGCATGAGCTGCTGCACCTTGGTGATCTTCTCGCTGCACAGCAGGATGTAGGGATCGTCGAGCACGGCCTCAAGGGACGCGGGGCTGGTCACCAGGTAGGGCGAGAGGTAGCCGTTGTCGAACTGGAAGCCCTCGACGAAGTCCACGCCCATGCCGGGCGCGGGCGAGTCCTCGACGGTCACGATGCCCGTGTCGCCCACGGTGTGCAGGGCCTTGGCGATCACCGCGCCGACCGTGTAGTCGTCGTTGGCGGAGATCGCGGCGACCCGCCGGTAGTCCTCCTCCGACGCCACGGGGTGCGCGACCGACTGCAGGTACGTCACCAGGCTGCCCACCGCGAGGTCGATGCCGCGCTTGACCAGCACCGGGTTGGCGCCCTTGTCGATCACGCCCATGCCCTCGCGCACGATCGCCTGGGCGAGCACGGTCGCGGTCGTGGTGCCGTCGCCCACCACGTCGTTGGTCTTGATCGCGGCTTCCTTGACCAGCTGCGCGCCCATGTTCTCGAACTGGTCCCGCAGGTGGATCTCGCGGGCGATCGTCACGCCGTCGTTGGTGACCACCGGCGACCCGGTGATCTTCTCCAGGATCACGTTGCGGCCCTTCGGCCCCAGCGTCGACTTCACCGCCTCCGCGAGCTGGTCGACGCCAGCGAGCAGCAGGGCCCGCGCGTCAGCGCCGAAGCGCAGTTCCTTTGCCATCGTTCTCCTCTTTCAAAAGACCAAGATCCGTCAGGAAGATCAAGACAGTTCCATCGAACGGTCCGGTTCTCCGCGTCGTCAGGGAACGAGGATCGCCCGGCCGCGGACGCGGCCGGCGTCTAGGTCGGCGAGGGCGTCGGGGGCCGCGGTGAGCGGGTACGCCCTGGTGTGCAGGGTGACCTTGCCCGCCTGGGCGAGGGCCATCAGCTCGGCGAGGTCGTTGTAGGTGCCGACGATGTTGCCGATGATGTTCCGCTCGGTGGAGATGATGTCAAGCGTGGGGACGTGCAGGGTGCCGCCGTAGCCGATCACGAAGTACGACCCGCCCGGGGCGGTCATGTTCCAGCCGTCCGTCTCCGCGCCCTGCTCGGCGACGAAGTCGAGGACGACGTGCGCGCCCCTGCCGCCGGTGAGCTCCTTCACGGCCTCGACGTGCTTCCCGTCGGCGACGACGGTGCTGTCCGCGCCGAGTTGCTCGGCGAGCTTGAGCGCCTCGGGGTTGCGGTCGACCACGACGATGTTCGCCGCGGTGAGGGCGGCCAGGCACTGGATCCCGATGTGGCCGAGGCCGCCGGCCCCGATGACCACGGCGGTCGTCCCCGGGTACAGCAGCGGGATCGCCTTGCGGACCGCGTGGTAGGCGGTGATCCCGGCGTCGGCGAGGGCCGCGACGTCCTTGGGCTGCGTCCGCGGGTCCAGCTTCACGCAGGCGCGGGCGCTGGTGAGCAGGTACTCGGCCATCCCGCCGTCGGTGGACAGGCCGGGGAAGCTCGAGTTCTCGCAGTGCATGTCGTCGCCGGCCCGGCAGGCCCGGCACAGGCCGCAGGTCGGGGTGGGGTGCAGGATGACCGTGTCGCCGACCGCCACGTTGGTGACCGCCGAGCCGATCTCGTGCACCCAGCCGGCGTTCTCGTGGCCGAGGATGTACGGGAGCGGCGTGCCCATCGCGGCGTCCCACTGGCCCTCGATGATGTGCAGGTCGGTGCGGCACACCCCGGCGCCGCCGATCTTCACGATGACGTCGAGCGGGCCGGCGATCTTCGGCTCCGGCACCTCGTCGACAGTTGGAGTCTGATGGAATTTGTGGATACGTACTGCCTTCACAGGTCCTCCCGATCGTGGACTGCGTTAGCTTGGCTTGCTGTCGGCGTCATGGTGGATCACTGGGAGTACCAGGTGCCTCCCAACGATCCGCTCTCTTTGGAATTGGCGCGGCTAGGTCGTCCAGCCGTCTGGGTAGCGGACACGGAACATGCCGGAGCAGATGCCCGTGTTCGCCTCGATGCCGGCCCGGGTGACGCGGGCCTTGCGCAGGTGCAGCGGAACCGCGGACTCGGCGACCCGCTCCCCGGTTTGCGGGTCGATGAGCAGCGGGGCGTCGTCCCCGGCGGGCAAGCCCAGGTCCGCGCGGCGCTGCCGGAGACGGTCGAGGTCCGGTGACGCCGGGACCTCGCCGAGGGTCAGCGCGCGCAGTTCGCCCGGCCCGGCCCCCGCGGCGGCCAGCGGGCGGCACACCAGGTCGGTGCCCGCCATGACCGCCTTGCGCAGGAACTGCGCGCGCAGGTCGCCGAGTTCGGCCACCGCCTCGCCGTCGAACGAGGCGACGAAGCCAGCCTGGGCGGCGACCCCGGCGTTGATCTGGTCCGACGCGAAGTGGTCCTCCAGGATCACCTCGGCGCCGGTCACCCCCGGGACGGCGGTGACCGCGTCGTAGGCGTCGGCCACCATGAGGAACGCGAAGTTCGGCGCGCAGAAGTACGTCGGCAGGCGGAGCCGGACCGTCGCCCGGCCGTCGCAGGCGACCGCGCAGGACGCGACGAACCCCAGGGTGGTGATGGGTTCGTCCAGCTCCGGGTCCCGGACGGCCGTGAGCGCCGCGAGGGCGGCGCTCACGACCGTGCCGACGCTGTCCAGGACAGTCATCAGTCCGTGACCAGCTGGGCGGCGTCCTGGGCGGCGGGGGTGCCGGCGCCGGCGGGGAGCTGGCACTCGTCGGGGACCTTGATGTCGTAGAGCCTGGCCGCGTTCAGGCCGAGGATCTTCTTCTTGGTGGCGGTGGTCAGCTTCGCGTAGTCCGAGAGCTCGTCGTCATCGGGCATCTGCCAGTCGACGAAGCCCTCGATCTGCCACTTCGGCTCCCAGATGCCGTAGTCGCTGCCGAAGGTCATCTTGTCCTCGCCGACCCAGAACATCAGCTCGCCCATGACCTTGGCGAAGAACTTCGGCCGTGCGTGCATGAGGCCGCCGATGACGACCGACAGGCCGGCGTAGACGTTGGGCTCCTGCGTCGCCATGAAGCAGAAGTCCTCGATCCGCGGCAGGCCCACGTGCTCGACGATGAAGTTCAGCTCTGGGAAGTCGGTCGCGGCGTGGTCCACGTCCGACACGTCGAACGAGTCCTTGTCCAGCGGCCAGATCGTCGGGCCCTTGTGCACGTGGATGTTCTTGATGCCCAGTTCCTGCGCCTTGGCCAGGAACCGGTAGGTCGCCGGGTCGCTCAGCTTGTAGCCG
>DAHWEX010000620.1 GCA_027326205.1 Actinomycetota bacterium | reverse complement strand
GGCGAGGTGCACGCGCTGCTCGGCGAGAACGGGGCGGGCAAGTCCACGCTCGTGAAGATCCTCGCCGGGGTGCACCAGCCGGACAGCGGGACGCTGACCGTGGGCGGCCGGGAGGTCGCGCTGCACGGCCCGGCCGCCGCGCGGGCGGCCGGCATCGCGGTCATCTACCAGGAGCCGACGCTGTTCCCCGACCTGACCGTCGCGGAGAACATGTTCGTCGGCCGCCAGCCGCTGCGGCGGGGCCGCCGGATCGACCGGCGGGCGATGCACGACGAGGCCGCCGCGATCTTCAAGCGCCTCGGGGTGCCGCTCGACCCGGCGCGGATCGCCCGCGGCCTGTCCATCGCCGACCAGCAGGTCGTCGAGATCGGCAAGGCGCTGTCGCTCGACGCCCGGGTGATCGTGATGGACGAGCCCACCGCCGCGCTGTCGGCCGCCGAGGTCAGCCGCCTCTTCGAGGTGACCCGCACGCTGCAGAGTCAGCAGGCCGCGGTGCTGTTCATCTCGCACCGGCTCGAGGAGGTCTTCGCCATCTGCCAGACGGTCACGGTCATGCGCGACGGCAGGCACGTCATGTCCAGCGACCTGGCCGGCCTCACCGCGAACGACCTGGTGCGGGCCATGGTCGGCCGGGAACTGGCCGAGCGGCCGCCGCAGGCCGCGGGCGCGCAGCCCGGCGAGCCGGTGCTGACCGTCGAACGGCTCACCCGCGAAGGCGTGTTCGCCGACGTCTCGCTGACGGTCAGGGCCGGCGAGATCGTCGCCCTGGCCGGCCTGGTCGGGGCGGGCCGTAGCGAGGTGGCCCGCGCCGTTTTCGGCATCGACCGCTACGACGCCGGCCGGGTCACCATGGGCGGCAAGCAGCTCAAGAAGGCGTCGCCGACGAGCGCCATGGCCGCCGGCATCGGGTTCGTGCCGGAGGACCGCCGGCAGCAGGGCCTGGTCATGGACATGTCGATCCAGCAGAACGTGGCGCTCGCCTCCCTCGGCGCCCTGCGCAAGGGCGGCCTGATCCGGGCCGGCGCCGAACGGGCGATGGCCTCCGACTGGGGCAGCCGGCTCAAGATCAAGTACGGCAAGCTGACCGACCCGGTGTCCATGCTCAGCGGCGGCAACCAGCAGAAGGTCGTGCTGGCCAAGTGGCTCGGCCGCGAACCGCGGCTGCTCATCGTGGACGAGCCCACCCGCGGCATCGACGTCGGGACCAAGGCGGAGGTACATCACCTGCTGACCGACCTCGCCAAGAGCGGCGTCGCCATCTTGATGATCTCCTCGGAGCTCCCGGAGGTGCTCGGCGTCGCCGACCGCATCCTGGTGATGCGCGAGGGGCGCCTGGCGGGCGAGTTCAGCCACAGCGACGCATCCGAGGAGGCGGTCATGTCCGCCGCCATGGGACAGCATGAGGAGGCCCGGTGAGCGCGGCCACCCTGCCGGGCAGCAGCGAGCAGGTGGACCGGGCCAGGGAGACCGGCCTCGCCGAGCGCGTCTTCCGGGTCCGCGAGTCCGGCATCGTCGCCGTCCTCATCATCTTCGTCGCGGTCACCACGGCCATCCGGCCCCGCTTCCTCGACGCCTCCAACATCCAGTTCGTGCTGGTCGACACCGCCACCTTCGCGCTGCTCGCGCTGGGCGAGACGATGGTGGTGATCAGCCGGAACGTGGACCTGTCGGTGGGGTCGGTGGTCGGCCTGTCCGCCTACCTGTCGGCGAAGCTGTTCGCCGACCACCCGGGCATCCCGATTCCCGTGGTCTTCCTCGCGGGCCTCGGCATCGGCCTGGCCTGCGGCGTCGCCAACGGGGTGATGGTCGCGGTGGGCCGGGTGCCGAGCCTGGTGGTGACGCTCGCGACCCTCTACATCATCCGCGGCATCGACATCCTCATCGTGGGCGGCAACGAGGTAGACGCCTCCTCGCTGCCCAACGCCTTCATCAACATCCCCAAGGACACCATCGGCGGCATCCCCGACATCGCGATCGCGGTCGCGGTCGTGGTCGCGGTCGGCGCGTACTACCTGCGCACGTACCGCTCGGGACGGGACCTGTACGCGATCGGCTCCAATCCCGACGCCGCCCGGCTGGCCGGGCTCCCCGTGGGCAGGCGGCTGCTGGTCGCCTTCGCCGTCAGCGGCGCGATCGCCGGGGTCGCCGGGGTGCTCTGGGGCTCGCAGTACCCCACGATCAACTCCACCGCCGGCACCGGCTACGAACTGCAGGTCGTGTCGGCGGTCGTCGTCGGCGGCGTGGCGATCTTCGGCGGCAGCGGATCCGCCGCCGGCGCCGCGATCGGCGCGCTGCTGCTCACCACGATCAACTCGGCGCTGTACGTGCTCGGCATCTCGTCCTTCTGGGATCAGGCGATCTGGGGCTTCCTGCTGCTCGTGGCCATCGCCCTCGACCAGACGATCACCGAGCGCCTCACCGCCGCGCTCCGGTCAAGGAAGCCCGGGACGAGGAAACCCGGCGCCGGAAAACCAGGAAAACCGGAAAAACCAGGAACAAGCCAGCCCAGCGCACCGAGCAGCACCGGGACCGCGTCATGAACGACTTCCTCAGCCAGCGATCCCTGACCGAGCGCCTGCGGCCCGCCCTGCGCTGGGAGACCGGCCTGGCCGTGGTCGTGATCCTCATCCTGGTCATCGGCTCGGCCGCCTCGCCGCAGTTCCTCACCGGGAACAACCTGTTCAACCTGGGCCTGTCCAACGGCGAGATCGCGATCATGACGCTGCCGATGACGCTGATCATCATCAGCGGCGAGATCGACCTGTCGGTCGCCTCCATCCTCGGCATGAGCAGCGCGCTGCTCGGCTACCTGTGGTCCAAGGGCTGGCCGATGCCGGCGATCTTCGTGTTCGTCGGCGTGGCCGGCATCCTCGCCGGCGCGGTCAACGGCCTGCTCATCACCCGCCTGCGGCTGCCCAGCCTGGCGGTGACGATCGGCACGCTCGCCCTCTACCGGGGCGTCGCGCTCATCGTGCTCGGCCCGAACACGGTCTCCACCTTCCCCACCGCCTACACCAACCTCGGGGTCGACGCGGTGCCGTTCACCGGCAACGACATGACCTGGTCGACGCTGATCTTCCTCGTGCTGGCCGTCGTCTTCGGGGTGGTGCTGCACGCCACCCCGCTCGGCCGGTCCATCTACGCGATGGGCGCGAGCCAGGAAGCCGCCCTGTTCGCCGGGATCAGGGTCAAGCGGGTCAAGACCGGCCTCTACATGCTGTCCGGCTTCACCTGCGCCCTGGCCGGCGTGCTGTACACGTTCCGGCTGGACACCGCCGTGCAGAACAACGGCCTCGGCCTGGAACTGAGCGTCGTCGCGATCGTGCTGCTCGCGGGGGTGTCGATCTTCGGCGGCAAGGGGTCGGTCACCGGCGTCGTGCTCGCGGTCCTCGCGTTCGCCGGCATCCAGAACGCCCTGCTGCTCACCAACTTCAACCAGGAGGCGACCGGCATCGTCACCGGCGCCCTGCTGCTCGCCAGCGTGTTCCTGCCCAACGTCGGCCTGCTGCTGTCCAGCACGAGCCGCCTGATGCGCCGCCTGTCGCACACCTAACCGGCCGGCGAAACCCGGCAAAACACACCAAGAAGTATCCGCGGTAACAAATTGAAAGGATACAAAGATATGTCCCTGAGACGGGCAAGGAAGCTCGCGCTCGCGCTCCCTGTCGTGGCCACGGTCGCGCTCGCCGCCTGCAGCTCAAGCTCCTCAAGCTCAAGCTCCTCGGCCGCCGCCAG
>DAHWEX010000689.1 GCA_027326205.1 Actinomycetota bacterium | reverse complement strand
AAGGCCCACGCCGCCGCGTTCGCGATCCCCGTCTACCAGTCGGCCTGGCTCAGGCGCCACCACCCGGCGGCCTTCTACGCCGGCGTGCTGACGCACGACCCCGGCATGTACCCCAAGCGGGTCATCGTCGCCGACGCCCGCCGGTCCGGCATCCAGGTCCTCCCCGCCGACGTCAACGCCTCCTCGGGAGACTGGACGGTCGCCTCCCCGGGGGACGAGCCCTCGTCCTCCCCGGCATCCGTGCGGCAGGGTCCGGTCGCAAGGACTGTGATGGCATCGGGCCCGGTCGCCGGGGCAATCGCAACGGTTGACCGGGGCCTGGTCGAGGCGGACGTGAAACGGGAGGAGGGAGAGGAACCCGGACTCGTTCGGGAGAATGGACTGGTCAATTTCCCGCATGCCGCTCCGGCCGCCGGCCAGACGGCCCGCACCCCCGTGCCGACGCATGACCCGGGCATGTACCCCCCTCCCCAAATCCCGCGCCGTGCGCCGGCGGACGCCCCCCGGTCCCTCCTGAAAGAAGATCCAGCGGGTGCGCACCATGCGGGAGAGAGCCGGCCCGCCGCCCGGGCGAACCGCTCCTTGGCCCGCAGGCTGCTGGAAACAACCGGCCCGCTCCAGGCGCTCCGCTTTCCCGGCCGCAAGCCTCCGGAGCCGTCGGCGGACCCCTGGGCGATCCGCTGCTCCCTGCGTGAGGTCAAGGGCATCAGCGACGCGGAGGTCACCCGCATCGTCGTCGGCCAGCCCTACACCAGCCTGCGCGACTTCTGGAACCGCGCCGGGGTCTCCCGCCCGGTCGCGGAGCGCCTGATCCTCCTCGGTGCCTTCGACTCCTTGTACGCCGCTCCCCGGGATCCGGCTGATTTCCTGGTTCCATCGCGTGGCCCTCGGAGCGCCGCGCACTCGGCGAGTCCCGCCCCGCTTAGTTCGCCTAACCTCCGGGTGCAGCCCGGCTCCCCGTCCCGCGCGCCGGACATTTCCGATATGCCGGGCAGGTGCCTCGCACCGACGGACAGCACCCCGGCGTTGCCGGGGCCGTCCCGGCGGGATCTGCTGGCCCGGCTCGGAGTGCTGGCCAGGCGGTCCCCCGGGAAACGGTCAGGTCCTCCCGCCCTCGACCTGTTCGCCGGGGGCGGCGCCGAGGCGGCTGACGGCATGGCGTACCTGGTGCCCGCCGGCCAACTCCGCGACCTTGACCTGGCCGAGCGCGTCGAAGCCGAGCTTGAGATCCTCGGCTTCGAGGTCAGCCAGCATGTGATGAGCTTCTACGCCGACCTGCTCGCGGGGCTCGGCGTGGTCCCCTCGGCGAAGCTGGCCGACAAGGAGAACGGGGCGGTGATCCTGGTCGCGGGGGCCAAGGTGGCGACGCAGACGCCGGCCGTCCGGTCCGGCCAGCGGATCATCTTCGCCGCCCTGGACGACGCGGCCGGCCTGGTGGACCTGGCGTTCTTCGAGTCGGCGCAGGACCGCTGCGCGGCCAGGCTCTTCGGCTCCTGGCTGCTCGTCGTCCGGGGCCGGGTCCGCCGCGCCGGCGCGGGCCCGATGGCGGTCACGGTCAACGGATGCGAATGCTGGGACCTGCCCGCCCTGGAAGAGATCCGGGTCGCCGCCGGCCTGGGCGCGGTCCGCGCCGCGATGGCGGCGGGCGACGTCGGCCCCGGCACTCACGCGGGCGCTGTCGTTCCCGCGGCCGCCCAGGCCGGCGACCTCGCTGACCTGGCGGATTCCGGCGACGCCGCCGCGGCGGCCCGCCCGGTCACCTTCGCCAACGGCTTCGTCCTGTCCCCCTACGCCGAGACCGGCGCCCCGGGCGGCAACCTCAAGCACCCGTCCCGCCCCCTCTGGCACGCCAGCCCCGGCAGCACCGCCGCCCCGGCGCCCGCCAGCGAACACCGTCAGCGAGCCCCAGCCACTTCCACTTCCTATCAGTTTTAGCGTCGCTCGCGACTTCCTATCGATTTCGGTCATTTTCTCGCCTGATTTGTCCGATATGTGAGTCAGAAACCGAGTTCGCTGACGAACGGGCCGAGTCTCCGCTTGAGTCGGCCGCCCGCGTCGTTTTCGATCAGTTCGGACTAGACCCGCCGGAACTTCAGGCCGCGGTCTTCGTGCCGAACAACGCCTTTCCCGTCGACTTCCTCTGGCGTGAGCACAAGGTCGTCGTCGAGGCCGACGGCCTGCTCAAGGACAGCGAGCGCGGGGACTTGATCAAGCAGTTCGAGCGAGACCGTTACCGCCGCGACGCGGGCTACAAGGTCGTCCACTTCACCGGGAAGGAACTCTTCAAGACCCCGGAAGTCGTGATCCGGAGAATCCGCGACGCTATCGCCGCCGCTGCGCCCTACTGAGGCGCGGCCGTCGAGCGGCTGGCGGCCGAGGCGCCGCGGCATTCCGACGGCTGGTCAGCGGCGCCGGGGTGCGGCGGACCGAGAAGGTGCCGGGGCGCTGGCGGCACCGACCCGGTCGAAGTCCCGGCGTTCCCGACATCGCGGAGGGGGGCACCGGGGGGATCATTCCCCCGGGGGAAATAAGATACCCTGCCGCCGTGACAGGACAAGCCGTGACGGGATTTGAGGACGAGCAGGGGCAGGCGTACCTGCTCGGCCTGCGGCTGAGCGGCCGGCGGGTGCTCGTGGTCGGCGGGGGGACGGTCGCCGCCCGCCGGATACCGAGGCTCCTCGCGGCGGGCGCGGACGTGGCGCTGGTCTCGCCGACGGTCACCCCGGCCCTCGAAGAGCTTGCCGCGCAGGGCAGGATCGGCTGGCAGTGCCGCCGGTACGCCGCCGGTGACTGCGCGGGCGCCTGGCTGGTCATCGCGTGCGCCGACCGGCCCGAGGTCAACGCCGCGGTCGCGGCGGAGGCCGAGGCCGGCCGCACCTGGTGCGTGCGCGCGGACAGCGCCGCCGCCGCGACCGCCTGGACGCCCGCCTCGGGTGTGGCCGGCGACACCAGCGTCGGCGTGCTCAGCGGCGATCCCCGGCACAGCGCGGCGATCCGCGACGCGATCACGGCGGGACTGCGCTCGGGGGCGATCGCCGCCCGTCACCACCGGCGCAGGCACGCCGGGGTCGCCCTCGTCGGCGGCGGCCCCGGGGACCCCGGGCTCATCACGGTCCGGGGCAGGCAACTGCTCGCCGAGGCGGACGTCGTGGTCGCCGACCGGCTCGGGCCCCGGGAACTGCTCGCCGAGTTGCCGCCGGACGTGGTCGTCATCGACGCCGGCAAGGTCCCCTACCGGCGGCAGATGTCGCAGCCGGAGATCAACGCGGCCCTGATCGAGCACGCCACGAGCGGGAAGTTCGTGGTCCGGCTCAAGGGCGGCGACCCGTTCGTCTTCGGCCGCGGCGGGGAGGAGATGCTCGCCTGCCTGCGCGCGGGCGTGCCGGTCACCGTGGTCCCCGGCGTGAGCAGCGCGGTCGGCGTGCCGACCGCCGCGGGTCTGCCCGTCACCCACCGGGGGACGTCGCAGGACTTCCACGTGATCTCGGTGCACGTCCCGCCGGGCGATGAGCGCTCCACCGTGGACTGGCCCGCACTGGCGAGGTCCGATGGCACGCTGGTGCTGCTGATGTCGCTGGAACGTATAGGGGCGGTCACCAGCGCGCTGATGAAACACGGGCGCCCCGGGAACTACCCTGTTTCGGTAATCGCGGACGGTACCATGCCCACACAGCGCACAATTTATTCAACGCTAGAAGACATCGAGAGCCGGCTAGCGGACGAAGGCGTCCAGCCGCCGGCCGTCGTGGTTATCGGCAGCGTAGTGACTATAGCGGCGGAACTCGCCGCGCTCGCCCGTGATCTGGGCGGCTAGGACGACGCAGGCGCGGCCACGACGGCTCCGGCCCGCGGCCCCTTCGCCGGTACCCCCGCTGGCGAAGGACAATTTACCGAGCATAAAACCAGGCGGGACCATGGATGGTAAGGGCATGACGGCGGAACAATCGCCGTCGCCCGGTGAAAGCGGCGAGCCGAGCGAGACGCCAGCGAGCAGAGGTGAATTGGCATCCAGGCGTGGTGCCATTTTGCCGGAGCGCGGGAATGAATCGAGTGTGCCCACTCCGCCATCTCCCGAGGGATCGGCCCCCCGTTCCACATGGGGCGAGCCAGATGACCAGCTCAGCGAATGGCAGCGCCCCCGGGTCCGGGTAGACGCCCGCCTCCTTGAGGCGACCCTGCTGAACCTGCACAAACGGATCGCCGCCGTCCCGCTGGTGTACGACATCCCCGGCGCCGACGAGGTCGCCGTCGAGCGGACCAAGCTGCTCAGCCAGATCGACGACTACCTGCTGCCCAGGGTCAGGCAGTCCGCCGCGCCGCTCCTCGTCGCCCTCGTGGGGTCAACAGGAGCGGGCAAGTCGACGCTGGTGAACAGCATCGTCGGCACCGCGGTCAGCCTGACCGGGGTGCGGCGGCCGACCACGAACTCCCCGGTCCTCGCGTGCCACCCGGACGACATTCACTGGTTCGCCGAGAACATGTTCCTGCCGACGCTGCCCCGGGTGCGCCAGGAGGGGCTGGCCCGGCCGGGCCGCGACGGGCTGCTCGTGCTGGCCGCCAGCGAGGGGATGACCAAGGGCATCGCCCTGCTCGACACCCCGGACATCGACTCCGTCGTGCGCGCGCACTACGACTTCGCCTACCAGTTCCTCGACGCCTCGGACCTGTGGCTGTTCATGACGAGCGCGAGCCGCTACGCGGACGCTCCGGTCTGGGAACTGCTGCAGCACGCCAGGGACCGCGGCGCCGCGCTGGGCGTCATCTTGTCCCGGGTACCGCCGAGCCACCGCGCCGAGCTTGTCTCCCACTTTCACGCGATGCTCGACGCCAACGGGATCCAGGCGGACCACCGCTTCGTGATCCCGGAGACCGGCATCGTGGACGGCTACCTTCCCGACGACATCTTCCAGCCGATCCGGGACTGGCTGAACGAGACCGCCCAGCACTCCGACCGCCGGGTCACGGTGCTGAGCCAGACGATGTCCGGAATGCTCGACACGTTCAAGACCCGGGTGCCCCGCCTGGCCGCTCACGTGGACGCCCAGGTCGTGCTCCGCACCCGGCTGCGCCGGGAGGTCGAGGACGCGTACGCGACCGCGCTCGCGGCGTTCGAGGAGGGCACGCACGACGGCCGCCTGCTGGCCGGGGAGGTCCTGGCCCGCTGGCAGGACTACGCGGCCAGCGGCGACCTGGGCGCCGCGCTGCGCGGCAAGCGCGGCTTCGCGGGGACGCGCCGCGGCAAGCGGGCCCGCACGGAGGCGACCACCAGCAGGTACGCCGCGCTCGAGGCGGCGCTGCGGGCCGCGCTGCAGGCGCTTGTCGTCTCGGTCGCCGACCGCGCGGCGGAGCAGGTGACGCGCGTCTGGCGGGACAACCCGGGCGGGGCCGCGCTGCTGTCGGCGGCCGAGGAGAGCCGCAGCCGCGACGAGCGCGCCAAGCGCGAGTTCGAGTCGGCGTTCGGGTCGGGGCAGAGCCCCGCCGATGAGCAGGCCGCGGCGACCGCCAAGCAGGGGTCGTTCGAGCGGTCTTCGGCCGACTTGACGCTGCGGCTCTCGCGTGCCGTCAGCGCATGGCAAGATCAGCTCATGCGGCTGACGCAGTCGGATGTCACGCGGTGGCAGGGCAGCGGGCCCGTGCAGGATATCGCCCCGGTCAGCGTGGTGACGCTGGTCGCCATGCTCGGCGCTCCGCGTCAGGTCGGCGCGTTCATCCCGGCGCCACGGGAGACCGCTCAGGACGCCAAGGACGGGATCGGCCCCGTGGTCAGTAACACAGTGCCCAGGGAAATGCTCGCCTCCATGATCGGGGCGGCCGAGGCCGAGGCACTGATCGCGCGGGCCCGGGCGGACCTGCGCCAGCGGATCGGGCTGCTGCTCGACGAGGAAATGCTGCGGTACGGCGCGGTACTCGACGAAGCGGGCGAGGTCGACGCCGTCGCCGCGGTCCGGCTGTACCAGGCGGAGTACTCGCTGGAGGCGGCTCGATGAGCATGCTTCCCTCCGTCGATCCGCAGCGGCTCGGCGGGCAGAACCTGTCCTCGCGTCTTGAGGCCCTCGCCGAACTGGTCCGGATCGGCCGGGCCCACCAGGCCCAGGGGACTTTCGCCTACGCCGAGCCGCGCGGGTCCGGTCAGGACGAGCGCGTCGGCTTCCGCCAGGAACTGCTCGACGACGCGGAAGGCGTGCTCAAGCGAGCCGGGGAGCGGCTGCGGCTGTCCAGCGGCCACACGGTCGTCGCGCTCGGGGGCGGCACCGGCAGCGGGAAGTCGACGCTGTTCAACGCCCTGGCGGGGGCGACGTTCTCACCGCCGGGGGTGACCCGTCCGATGACCCGGCACGTGCACGCGTGCGTGTGGGGGATGCAGGGGGCGGCCCCGCTGCTCGACTGGCTCGGGGTGCAGCGCCGCCACCGGTACGCCCGGGCCAGCGTCCTCGACTCCGGTGAGTCCGACCTCGACGGCCTGATCCTGCTCGACCTGCCCGACCACGACTCGGTGCTCACCGCCTCCATGGCGGCGGTGGACCGGTTGTCCAAGCTCGCCGACATGGTCATCTGGGTGCTCGACCCGCAGAAGTACGCCGATGCCGCCGTGCACAACCGGTACCTGATCCCGCTGGCCGGGCACGCCGCCGTGTTCACCGTGGTGCTCAACCAGATCGACAACCTCCTCCCGCAGCAGACCAGGGACTGCGAGGAGGACCTGCGCCGCCTCCTCGACCACGAGGGACTGATGGACGCCCCGGTCTACCCCGTCTCGGCGCGCACCGGCGAGGGGCTCGGCGAACTGCGCGCGCTGCTCACCGAGACGGTCGCGCGGGGTCGCGCCGTCACCGACCGGATCGCCGCCGACGTCGACGCCATGATCGGCGGCTTCACGGTATACGACGGACCGCAGGTGGCACCCGACACGGTCGTGGGCGTGGTGGCGGCACCGCTCGCCGCACCGCTGCCCGCGGACGAAGGCCAGCCGAAGCCCGCGTCACTGCCGCCGTGGGAGCTCAGCGAGGAAGACCAGGCCGAGGCGATCCCGGTGCCCGTGCCGTCCCGGCCGCCCTGGGAAGACGCCACCCTGGACGGAGGCAGGCGGGACGCCGCCGACCAGAGCACCAGCGTCCCGCGAGAGCCTGCCGCGCGGCTGGTCGACGCGTTCGCGCAGGCCGCTGGCCTGAATGCGGTGGCGCAGGCCATGGCGGGCGCCCGCGCGGCGCAAGCGGCCCGGCTGACCGGCTGGCCGCCCGGGCGGCTGCTGCGCCGGCGCCGTGATCCCGTGGCGGCCGGCGCGGCCCGGCTGGCCGGCGACGCGAGCGTCGGC
>DAHWEX010000681.1 GCA_027326205.1 Actinomycetota bacterium | reverse complement strand
CACCGGCTGGCTGCTCGACCTGCTCGGCCTGCCCGCCGGCAGCGGGGTCGGCTTCGTCACCGGGGCCACGATGTCCAACTTCACCTGCCTGGCCGCCGCCCGCGACGCGGTGCTGCGCCGGGCCCGCTGGGACGTCGCGGCGGACGGGCTCACCGGGGCGCCGCGCGTCCGCGTGCTGGTCGGCGCGCAACGCCACGACACCGTCGACCTGGCCCTGCGCTACCTCGGCCTCGGCGCCCCGGAACCGGTGCGCGCCGACGGGCAGGGCCGCCTCGACCCGCCCGCGCTCGCGGACGCGCTCACCCAGGTCCCGCCGGGCACCCCGGTCATCGTCGTCCTGCAGGCGGGCAACCTGCACTCGGGCGCCTTCGACCCGTTCGGGCCCGCGATCGAGGTCGCGCACGACCACGGCGCCTGGGTGCACGTCGACGGCGCGTTCGGCCTGTTCGCCGCCGCGTCCCCCGCGACCCGCCACCTGACCGCCGGCTACGAGCGGGCCGACTCCTGGACCACCGACGCGCACAAGACCCTCAACGTCCCCTACGACTGCGGCATCGCGGTCGTCGCCGACCGGGCCGCGCTGCACGCCGCGATGACGATGGGCGCCACCGACTACTTCATCACCGACGCCGCGGGCGACTCGTGCGACACCGTGCCGGAAGCGTCGCGCCGGGCCCGCGCGATCCCGGTCTGGGCGGTGCTGCGCGCCCTCGGCCGCCAGGGCGTCGCGGACCTGGTCGACGGCTTCTGCCGCCACGCGCGGGCGTTCGCGGCGGGCATCGGGGCCATCGACGGCGCCACGGTCGAGAACGACGTGGTCTTCTCCCAGGTGTGCGCGAGCTTCGGCTCGGACGAGCGCACGGCCGAGGTCGGCCGGCGCCTCATGGCCGACGGAACCGCCTGGATGACCGGCTCCCGCTGGGGCGGCAAGGCGGTGCTGCGCGTCTCGGTGAGCAACTGGTCCACCACGGACGAGGACGTGGCCCGCAGCCTGGACGCCCTGCGCCGCGCCGCCGCGGCCTGAGCGCGGCCCGGGCGCGGCCCGGTGCACGGGCGGCCCGGTGCGCGCTGGCGGCCGCGCACCGGGTTTCCCGCGTTCGGTTAGCCGGCGTTCCAGAAGGAGCACTGGTGCTCGGCGCCGAAGGCGGTGGCGCTGATCGTCTGCGACGCGTCCCCCGGCCGCAGCGACATGAGCTGGCCGCTGGCGTAGTCCGGCCAGGCAGGCTGGCCGGTCACCTCCGGCCTGCCGGTGGTGACGAACGCGCCCCAGTACCTGACCATCTGCCGCGACAGCTCCAGTTGGGCGGGGGTGAGCAGGTCGTACAGCGAGTAGCCGTTGTTGAAGCTCGGCCAGAGGTAGGCCAGTTCCATGGCGTGCCCGGCGCCCCACTGGTAACCGGGGTGATCCATGTTGAGCCCCGGGGCGCCTCGGTCGTCGAACTGGTAGAAGTACGTCCGCGTGGTGGACGCGAGCTCGTCGGCCAGGTGCTGCGTCGGGCAGCCGCCGATCCCGGTGATGAACCCGCTGTCGGTCCAGATGTCGCCGATCAGGTAGGCGGCGGTGTACGGGGCGGGGTAGGAGCTCCACGGGTAGCGGGCGAGGATCGCCGCCGTCCGCGGGCCGTACTCCGCCTGGATGACCGCGTCGGCCTGGCTCTGGGTCAGGCCGGTGAGTCCCTGGGAGAACGTGCGGCCCTCGTCGTGGTTGGTGCCCATGAGCACCGGCACCCGGTCGTAGTGCCCCGAGGCGACCGCCGACGCGTCCGCGGCCGGCAGTTCCGGGCCGCCGTAGGTGAACTCGGGCTGGTAGCTGGCGCTCGCGGACAGCAGCGTCGCCTCGGGCAGCGTGCGCAGGCACGCCGCCGCGGCCGCCGGGTCGGCGCAGCCGGCCGTCCTGGCGAACGCGAGGCTCGAGGTCCGCGCGGTGGCGGGGCTCTGCGAGGCGCAGCTCCCGCTTTCCATGATCACCCCGCGGAACAGGCCGCGGGCCTGTGGCGAGGCGAGCAGCGCGCAGTCGGACCAGCACGACGGCTCGCTGATCGTCACGACCGACCACATCATCGTGGTGTCGATCAACTACCGGCTCGGCCCGTTCGGCTTCCTGGACCTGCCCGGGCTCGGCACCACCCCGTCGACCGCGCACGGCAACTTCGGCCTGCTGGACCAGGAGGCCGCGCTGCGCTGGGTGCGGCGCAACATCGGGGCCTTCGGCGGCGACCCGGCCAAGGTCACGATCGCGGGCGAGTCGGCCGGCGGCTGGTCCGACTGCGCGCTGCTC
>DAHWEX010000680.1 GCA_027326205.1 Actinomycetota bacterium | reverse complement strand
GGGGGAAGCAGGCAGCGCGCTCACCGGGGTAACCCGCCTCAGTGCGGGGCCGGCGGACAAGGTCACCACCGTGTCCGGGGCCGGCTGGACCGTGGCGAACTGGCTGGTCGCCAACGCGAGCTCGTACGGGATCACGCAGGTCAGCTACGACGGATACCAGTGGACGGCCAGCCTGACCGAAACAAGCTGGCAGGCCGACCCGGCCGCGAGCGTGTCCGGTATTGTCGCCAGCTAGCGAGGCGAACCACCATACTGTGGGGTAGCTGAAGTGGGTTAAGACGTTAAAGAGGAGCTCCCGTGACCTACGTCATCGCGCAGTCATGCGTTGATGTACTCGACAAGGCGTGCATCGAAGAGTGCCCCGTGGACTGCATCTACGAGGGCGAGCGCATGCTCTACATCCACCCGGACGAGTGCGTGGACTGCGGCGCCTGCGAGCCCGTCTGCCCGGTTGAGGCCATCTACTACGAGGACGACACGCCCGAGCAGTGGAAGGAATACCAGAAGATCAACGCTGACTTCTTCGAGGACCTCGGCTCGCCCGGCGGCGCCTCCAAGGTCGGCAAGGTCGGCAGGGACCACCCGATCGTGGCGGCCCTTCCGCCGCAGGCCGAGCACGAGTGACCCTCGCCGCCCGGCTGCCTGAATATCCCTGGGACGAGCTCGCCCCGATCGCCGAGAAGGCGGGCAAGTTCCCCGGGGGCATGGTCGACCTGTCCGTGGGCACCCCGGTCGACCCGGTGCCCGCGGTGGTCCAGAATGCCCTCGTCGCGGCCGCCAACGCGCCCGGTTACCCGCTCACCGCGGGAACGCCGGAGCTGCGTTCGGCGGCCGCCGGGTGGCTCGCGCGCTCGCTTGACGTGCGGGTCGACCCCAGGACCGTGCTGCCGGTGATCGGGACCAAGGCGTTCATCGCCTGGTTGCCGACCATGCTGGGGCTCGGCCCGGGCGACACGGTCGCCTATCCCGCGCTCGCCTACCCCACGTACGACATGGGGGCGCGCCTCGCCGGGGCTTCCTCGGTCGCGGTCGACGTGGCGGCCCGTGACGTTCAGCACAGTGACGTTCAGCACAGTGACAGTCAGCACGGTGTCAGTCAGCGTGGTGCCCTTGACGGCGCGCCGGCCTCGACGCGGCTGCTGTGGGTGAACTCGCCGTCGAACCCGTCCGGGAGCGTGCTCCCGGACGGCGTGCTGCGGGACGCCGTCGGGTGGGCGCGGTCGCGGGGCGCGGTCATCGCCTCGGACGAGTGCTACATCGAACTCGGCTGGGATGCGGCCGCGCCCCGGTCGGTCCTGCACGAATCGGTGCGCGGTGACTCGCTCGACGGGGTGCTCGCGGTGTTCTCGCTGTCCAAGCGGAGCAACCTCGCCGGCTACCGGGCCGGCTTCGTCACCGGGGATCCCGCCCTGATGAGGGACCTGCTGCTCGTCGGCCGCCAGGCCGGGATGATCGTCCCCGCTCCGGTGCAGGCGGCCATGATCGCCGCGCTCTCCGACGACGCGCACGCGGCCGAGCAGAAGGCCAGGTACGCGGCCCGCCGTGCCATCCTGGCCGAGGGGCTCAGGACGGCGGGGTTCACCATCGAGCACTCCGAGGCGGGCCTCTACCTGTGGGCCACCCGCCCAGGCCTGGACGGCTGGGCGGCTTGCGAGCTGCTTGCGAGCGAATGCGGCATCCTCGCCGGTCCCGGCTCCTTCTACGGCCCGGCAGGCAACGCGTACATCCGCGTCGCCCTGACCGCCACGGACGAACGGGTGGCGGCGGCCGGCGCGCGCTTGGCAGCCTTCGCGTCCCGTTAACGAATTGATCGTGTGCGGCGGGAAAACGCAACGGATCACCGGAAGCAAGCATGATTACGTTCTGTTAGCCTCCCGGTCCCGCTCCTTACGCTCTAGGTATGACGAGCGATGCGACGCACCGGGTGGCTACGCCCCGGTCTTACCTGATGTGCCCGCCTGAGCACTTCGCCGTGACCTATGCGATCAACCCGTGGATGCGGCCCGATTCCCCCGTCGACCCGGCGCGCGCGATGCGGCAGTGGCGCGCGCTGCGGGCGGCGTACGAATCGCTCGGGCATTCCGTCGCGACGATCGAGCCGGTCGCGGGGCTGCCGGACATGGTGTTCGCGGCCAACGGCGCGACGGTGATCGACGGGACCGTGCTCGGCGTCCGGTTCAGGTACCCGGAGCGGGAAGGCGAGGCGGCGGCCTACCAGTCGTGGTTCCGGTCCCACGGGTACGCACGGGTGCACGCGGCCGCCTCCGTGAACGAGGGCGAGGGGGACATCCTCGTCGCCGGGGACACCATCCTGGCGGGGTACGGCTTCCGGTCGGACGCCGCCGCGGCCGGCGAGCTCGCGGCCGTGTTCGGGCGCCGGGTCGTGTCGCTGCGGCTGGTGGATCCGCGGTTCTACCACCTCGACACGGCGCTGTGCGTGCTCGACGGGTCGACGGCGATGTACTACCCGGCAGCCTTCGACGACGCGGGGCGGGCCGCGCTCGCCTCGGTCTTCGAGGAGCTGATCGAGGCCAAGGACGAAGACGCGGAGGTGCTCGGGCTCAACGCGGTGTCCGACGGGCGGCACGTCGTGCTCGCCCGGCAGGCCGACGGGCTGGCGCGGTCGCTGTTCTCGCGCGGCTTCGTGCCGGTGCCCGTGGACATGTCGGAACTGCTCAAGGCGGGCGGCGGCGCCAAGTGCTGCACGCTGGAGCTGCGCAATCAGGAGGACCGGCCATGACCGACACGCTGCCCGAGGCGGGCACGCAGGAGAACGCGCAGGAGAACCTGTCCCGGCTCACCAGCCAGTACAGCGCGCACAACTACCACCCGCTCCCCGTCGTGGTCTCCTCGGCGTCCGGCTGCTGGGTGACCGGCGTGGACGGGCGACGGTACCTGGACCTGCTGGCTGGGTACTCCGCGCTGAACTTCGGGCACCTGCACCCCCGGCTGGTGGCCGCGGCGACGCGGCAGCTCTCCCGCGTGTCGCTGGTGTCGCGGGCGTTCGACCACGACCAGTTCGGGCCGTTCTGCGCCGAGCTCGCCGGGCTGTGCTCGATGGAGATGGTGCTCCCCATGAACACCGGGGCCGAGGCGGTCGAGACCGCGATCAAGGTCGCTCGCAAGTGGGGGTACGTCACCCGGGGCGTGCCGCGGGACGAGGCGGTCATCATCGTGTTCGACGGGAACTTCCACGGGCGGACGACGACGATCGTGTCGTTCTCCTCCGACCCGGACGCGCGCGACGACTTCGGGCCGTACACGCCCGGATTCGTGTCGGTGCCCTACGGGGACCTGCCGGCGCTGCGCGCGGCACTGGGGACGTACGGCGACCGGGTCGTCGCGGTCCTGATCGAGCCGATCCAGGGCGAGGCGGGCGTGGTCGTGCCGCCGCCGGGGTTCCTCACGGGGGTGCGGGCGCTGTGCACGTCCGCCGGCGCCCTGCTGATCGCCGACGAGATCCAGTCCGGGCTGGGCCGGGTGGGCACCACGTTCGCCTGCGAGGCCGAGGGCGTCGTGCCCGACGCCTACCTGCTCGGCAAGGCGCTGGGCGGCGGGATCGTGCCCGTCTCCGCGATGGTGTCCTCCCGGGCGGTGCTCGGCGTGCTCAAGCCGGGACAGCACGGGTCGACCTTCGGCGGTAATCCCCTGGCGTGCGCGGTGGCCCGCGAGGTGATCGCGATGCTGCGGACCGGGGAGTACCAGGCGCGCTCGGCCGCACTCGGCTCGGTGCTGCACGCGGCGCTCAGGGCGCTGCCGGCGTCGGCCGTGTCCTCGGTGACCGGGCGCGGGCTGTGGGCCGGGGTGACGTT
>DAHWEX010000678.1 GCA_027326205.1 Actinomycetota bacterium | reverse complement strand
GCCGGTTACCTCAGCGAGGTCCGCGAAGAGCGCGTCCGGGTAGCCCGGCCGCGTCCGGTCGTAGAGCTCGGGGACCTCGTTGAACACCCGCCCGAGGCCGGCGGCGCCCGTTCCTGTCACGGAGCCATCTTACGCCGACATCGTGCGCAGTCCAGCCCGCGAAAAGCTAACTTTACATAATGTGCATTATCGGCGCACAGGGGAGAGGGCCGAAAGAGCTGGCGGGGCCGCTGTCCCGTCTCACGGAAGATGCCGGATCTCACTCATCTTGCCGGGTAGACATCTTGAGACAGTCGTCACGTAACGTAGCGACTTCGGACCGCATCGGCGCCGAGACGGGGAACCAGTGCGGATGCGGCAGGTGCGAGTTACGTGCCCGGCCCGCGGGAACGGGCGGCCGCGCCGCGCCGCCAGCCCGGCAGCGAGCCTGACCGCCGCCACGCGCGCCTCGTGCACCGCAGGCCCGGAGGCAGGCCGCCGTCCGGTCCGCCTGTCAGCGTCTCTCCAACCGGGAATCCCTCTAACTGGAACAAACTGTGATTTGTTCCAGTTAGTTGTAAGCTCGGACCGTGGCTGATAACGTCCCCTTTTCCCAGGCGGTCGGCGAGTACCTCGACTGGCTGCGGCTCGACCTGGAGAAGGCGCCGCGGACCGTCGAGGAATACCGGGCGGACCTGCGTCGCTTCGCTGACTTCGCGGCCGCCGGCGACGGCACCGTACCTGACGTCGGCGCGATCGACCGGGAGCTGGTCAGGGGCTACCAGCGGCACCTGGCACTCGCGACGGCCGGCTCAGGGGGCAAGCGCCGGGCGCTCGCCCCCGCTACCCGGGCGCGCAGGCTCATCACCCTGCGCGGCTTCCTTCGGTTCGCAGCCCGGGAGGAATGGCTGCCGGGAGACCTCGGGTCCGTCATCGACCTGCCCAAGCTGCCCGAGCGCCTGCCCAAGCCCATCGACGAAGACGCGCGCGAGGCGCTGCTCGAGACGCTGCCCTCGGACACGCTGCCGCAGAAACGCGACCGCGCCTTCGTCTTCTTCCTGCTGTCGACCGGGGCAAGGATCAACGAGGTGCTGGTCCTCAACCGCGGCAAGTGGAACCCGGCCCGCATGAACGTCATCGGCAAGGGCAACAAGGAGCGCGCGGTCAACGTCACCGAGAAAGCCCGGGCCGCGATGGAGGACTACCTGGCGGCACGCACCGACCCCTCCCCCGCGCTGTTCATCGGATTCCAGCCGGCCAGGAAGGATGCCGCCGACAACCGGCTCACCGCCCAGGGGGCAAACCACATCTGCCGCCAGCTCGCCCTGCGCCTCGGTATCGCCTCGTTTCACCCCCACCAGCTGCGGCACACGCTCGGAACCCTCCTGCAGGAAACGATGGGCGATGCCCGCCTGACCGCAGAAACGCTCGGGCACAAAGGGCTCGGGTCAGTCAGCGGCTATACCGCGATCACAGACGCGAAAAGACGCGAGGCGTACGAGCAGATGCAGCAGCGGGGCCTGTAAGCAGTCGCCGAACGACGCGGGACAGGAAACTGCGACGCGCCGTGAGCGGGAGGTCACGCCACTCGGCCCGCCCGAACCATTCAGCGCGAAAACAACGATTAGCATCACGGCCAGGTAACGAGATCGAAGTTGCCTCATTTAGCAGCACCTGATCGCCCGTGTCGGATAGGTGTTCCCTGTCCGGGTTCGCTCTTCGGGGGAAGGGACGCCAATGAGGCACCCCCGAATGACCACCCAGCCCGCCCCCCGCCGAGATCAAGCAGCTGCTGCGCGCCTGGGGAGAGCCCGACGCAATGGTGCTGCGGTTTACGCGTCTCGCCGGGCGAGGATCAGCCCGCCGAGGAGCATGGCGATGGCGGCATAGCCGGCTAGCAGTCCGAGCCCGCTCCATGGCGACAGCCAGCAGGACGCCATGCCGGGCAGGCAGGCCGGCCCCGTGGCGCCGAGTGAGTGGCTGACGATGTAAAGCGGCAGGTAGGGCCTGATGGCGAAGTCCGACTGGCCGATGAACGTGCCGCCGACGAAGACGATTCCGACGACCACGGTGATCGCGGCGGCGGTGTGCCGGATGATAGTCCCGAGGCCGAGCCCGAACAGGCCGGCCAGGCTGAGGCTGGCTCCGGTGAGCACGATCGCCCGCAGCACGCCGGGCTGGCTGAGGGCGGGCGCGGTGATGCCGTGGCGCAGCGCCACGGCGCCCGCGAAGAAGGACAGGAATGCCGCTGCCTCGCCGGTGACCAGCGCCACCGTGCCGACGACCGCGGCCTTGGCCGCCAGGACCCTGAGCCGGCGCGGCGCGGCGGCGAAGGTGGCGCTGATGGTCCCTGAGGCGTACTCGCCGGTCACGGTCAGTACGCCTGCTACCCCGGTGAGCAGCACGCCGACGAGCATGCCGGTCAGCGTGTTGCTGACGGACATGCCGCCGCTGGTCGCGTTGCTTCCGCCGGTCGCGAGGGCGATGCCGGGCGGCGCGCAGACGGCAAGGGCCACGGTGAGCCAGGTGGAGCGCAGGCTGCGCAGCTTGATCCATTCCATGCGGGCCAGGTGCCGGAATCGGTACCCGCCGGGCGGCTGGTGGCTGGCGCGGACGGTCATGACATGTTCCTTGCCCGGAACTGGGCGCTGTCGCCAGTGAGCTGCAGGAAGGCCTCTTCGAGGCTGGGGGCCCGGCCGGACAGCCCGGCGACGGTGGTGTCGGCGAGCAGCCGTCCCTGGCCGATCACCACGAGCCGGTCGGCCATCAGGGCCATTTCGCTGATCAGGTGGCTGGAGACCAGGACTGCCCGGCCTTCGGCGGCCAGTGACCGGAGCAGGCCGCGTATCCAGCGGATTCCCTCCGGGTCCAGTCCGTTGACCGGCTCGTCGAGCAGCAGCACGGCCGGGTCGCCCAGCAGCGCCGCGGCGATGCCGAGGCGCTGCGCCATGCCGAGGGAGAACTTCCCGGCCCGTTTGCGTGCCACGGCCTGGAGGCCGACTAGCTCCAGCACCTCATCCACCCTGGACTGGATGATCGCGTTGCTGGCCGCCAGCGCGGCCAGGTGAGCGCGGGCGGAGCGGCCCGGGTGGAAGGCCCTGGGCTCCAGCAGCCCTCCGGCCTCGCGCAGCGGCCAGCGAAGCCGGAGGTAGGGCTGGCCACCGATGCGGGCATGTCCGGCGTCGGGCGAGTCCAGGCTGAGGATCATGCGCATGGTGGTGGACTTGCCTGATCCGTTCAGGCCCAGGAAGCCGGTCACTGCCCCCGGTGGGACGTCGAAGCTGAGCCGGTCGACGGCGACCGTTGACCCATAGCGCTTGGTCAGCCCGCGGACCTCGATCACTGGCTCTCCTTCTTTCGGTCCTGGCTCGCGCGCAGCGCGGCGGCCAGCCATTCAAGGGCGGGCTGCAGCGACGGGAACGGGCCGCGGCCGCTGATGATGGCCGTCAGCTCCCAGTAGCGCTCGATCCGGGGATCGGTGCCGGCCTCCAGCTGAGCCAGCAGCTCAGCCCGACGGTGGCCGCCGGGGGTGCCCGCCAGTATCCTCTCCACGATCTGGGCCGCTTCGGCGGAGTCGGGCGGCACTCTCCGCTGGCGGGCCGCCTCGGCCTCGTCCTGTGCCCGCTCGACATCGGCCAGCCAGGTGCCGGACTGGACCGGGATGCCGACGTCGGCGACGACCCGCCGGACCCGCTCGCGGAAGTCCCTGTCCGCTACCATCTCGGCGAGATCGACCCACGCCTCAACCTGCCCGGCCGAGGGGTCATCAGGCAGGTCCGGCGCAGCGGCCCAGCGAGGAAAGCGCGCCGGGCTAGGGTCCAGGCCGGCGAACACCTCCGCGAGGAAGTCATCGATAATGTGCTGCCGCTCGGCCGCGGACAGTCGTGCCAGCTTGTTGATCATGCCCATCTCCGTTCCGTCGGCAGAGCGCTTCACCACGGCGGCCACGACCGCCCGGCGCAGCCGCAGCGCCCTGATCTCGGTGTCCAGCGCCTCCAGGTGGACGGCGGCCACCGCCGCGGCGGTGACCTGGCCGTCCAGCACGCTCCGGGCATTGGCCAGGCTCACGCCCAGCTCCCGCAGGGTCGTCACCAGTTCCAGCCGGGCCACGCAGGCCGCGTCGTACAGCCTGCGGTCGCCGTCTGTCCGCGAAGCCGGCGGCACCAGCCCGCTATCCGACCAGAACCGGATGGTTCGCACCGGCACGCCAACCCGCCTGGCCAGCTCACCGATCGTCAGAAGAGGTCTCTCGTTCTCCATGGCGCCAGTCTGGCTCTTCCAGTAACTGGAGAAGCAAATCCCCGGCACCCGGTTCGGCGATGACCTGGTTGCGCAGCGTGCCGACCTCCTCGACGGTACAGGTCACGTGGTCGCCGACAGCGACCCGGCGGCGGTGCCCAGCGCGACCACGTCACCGCGGACCAGGGTGATCCTGTGGCTGCCCACCTCAGCTCACCCCCGGCTTCGAATGGTTCCGCGAGCCCCACTCCCCCGGGCCAGGGGTTTGCTGCGACGGGCTTGCCACGGGCGGGACGCGCAGCCAGAAGGACGAACAGGCCCGGTTGTCGCGGCCGC
Organism: Actinomycetota bacterium; assembly: GCA_027326205.1. Lineage (GTDB taxonomy): Bacteria > Actinomycetota > Actinomycetes > Streptosporangiales > Streptosporangiaceae > Trebonia. The sequence goes on along the minus strand of DAHWEX010000678.1, from coordinate 88 downwards.
CCGCAGCCAGCCCGCCGGCCGCACTCAAGCAGGCCACAGGCCCTCGGAAACCCGCCGACCTGCAAGAACTCTACAACCCGGCAAGATC
>DAHWEX010000649.1 GCA_027326205.1 Actinomycetota bacterium | reverse complement strand
CGTCGACGTCTACTACCCCGACGACATCAAGACCAGGTTCTCCGACGTGTGGGGCCAGGACCACGTGCTCGAGCGGGTCAAGGAGAACATCATCTTCCTGGAGCACCCGGAACTGGTCGAGGACCGCGGCGGTTACGTGCCCGGCGGCCTCCTGCTCTGGGGCCCGCCCGGCACGGGCAAGACGCTGATGGCCGAGGCGGTCGCGGGCGAGACGGGCAAGCCGTACGTGTTCGTGGACCCGGGCGCCTTCATCAACATGTTCATGGGCGTCGGCGTGCTGAAGGTCAAGGGGCTCTTCCGCAAGCTCCGCAAGCTCGCGCTGCGGTACGGCGGCGTGATCGTGTTCTTCGACGAGGCCGACTCGCTCGGCAACCGCGGCATGGCCACGCAGGGGGCGCCGGGCGGCAACGGCGCGTCGGTACCGCAGCCGTTCAGCGCCGCCGGCTGTCACGGCTTCTCCTACCTGTCCCGCGACGCCCAGTGGATGCTCACCAGGGACGCCCTCGGCGCGGAGTCCCTGGCCGAGCCGGCGGGCGGCAGGCGGGACCGGCAGATCGTCGGCGGGATGATGAACGGCGGCATGGGCGGCGGCGGCGGCATGGGCACGCTGCAGGCGCTGCTGACGGAGATCTCCGGCCTGAAGAAGCCGCGCGGTTTCATCAACCGCGTGGTGCGCCGGGCGCTCGGCATGCGGCCGAAGCCACCGCCCCACTACCGCATCCTGATCATGATGGCGACCAACCTGCCGTCCGCCCTGGACGCGGCGCTGCTGCGGCCGGGCCGCATCGACCGGATCTACCGGGTCGGCTACCCGTCCAAGGCGGGCCGGATCCGCAACTACGAGGGCTACCTGAACAAGGTCACCCACGAACTGACCGAAGAGCAGATCGACAAGCTCGCCACGATCACCCCGTACGCGACCGGCGCCACGATCAAGGACACGGTCAACGAGGCGCTGATCATCGCGATCAGGGACGGCCGGGACGTGATCACCTACCAGGACGTGATCAAGGCCAAGCAGGTGAAGGAGCTCGGGCCGCCCGAGGACGTCGAGTACATCGAGCGGGAGCGGCACGCGGTCGCCATCCACGAGGCGTGCCATGCGGTGATCGCCTACCGGACCAGGCGGCACATGGAAATCGACATCGCCACGATCGAGAAGGGCAGCGGCTACCTCGGGATGGTGTCCTCGATTCCGCCCGAGGACCAGTTCACCCGGTGGCGGTCCGAGTACGAGTCGGACATCCTCGTCGGCCTCGCCTCGCTGGCGGGGGAGCGGATGTTCTTCGACGACGACAGCTCGTCCGGCGTCTCCGGCGACTTGGACAGCGCGACCCTGGTCGCCTCCTACATGGAGGGGTACTGGGGCATGGGCAAGACCGTGTCCTCGGCCGCTCCGGCCAAGCGGCTCGAGTCGGGCACGCCCGGCGGCGTCCAGCGCGCCGCCGCCGCGCCGGGCGCGGGCGGGGAGCACGGGCACGGCCCCGGGCCGTCCCCGTTCGGCAGGCTCGCGGACCGGATCGAGGACAACCTGGGCGTGCTGCTCGTCAAGGCCGAGGAACTCCTGCGGGAGAACGAGAGGTATGTCCTCGCGCTCGCGCACGCACTCGAGACGCACAAGACGCTCAGCGGCGAGGACGTCACCGCCGTCCTCGAGGGCCGGCACGGCCCGCTGGTGGACGGCACGCCGTACGCGGACGACGAGTTCATCGCCAAGCTGCGCACGTACCACCTGGCGGCGAAGCGGGCGCACCAGCAGCACAACCAGCCGGACATACCGCTTCCGGTGGCCGAACTGCCGGCGTTCGTTGCCGCCGGGTCCGGCAGCCTGTTCGACGGGAACTTCAACGGCAACGGGAACGGGAACGGCGCCAGCGCGGGCGCCGAGGACGTGATCGACTTCGGCGGCCTCGGCAGCGGGAACGGGAACGGCGCGCATCCCGGACCGCTGGGGGCCCCGACCTACGACCCGCCCGGTTCCGAAGACGACGAGCAGTCCTAACGAGTGCAAGCACGGCATCGAGTCCGGCTGGCGGTCAACCTGGTCAACGGGTCGACGCTGGCCGGACTCGCTGTTGCCCGGGCAGGCGGCGCGCGCCTGGCCCGCCTGCCCGACGGGCTGCTCGTGGCCGCCGGCTACCGGCTGCGGGTTCCGCCCGCCCCCGCTTTCACCCTCGGGAACGTCATCATCACGGGCCGGCCGGCCCTGGAGTTCGGCACCCCGCTGTGCAGGCACGAGGCGCGGCACTCCACGCAGTACGCCTGGTGCGGCGGCCTGCTCATGCTGCCGCTGTACTTCGCCGCGGCGGCCCTTTCCTGGCTGCTGTGCGGCGACGCCGGCGCGTGGAACGCCTTCGAGCGCGCCGCCGGCCTGGCCGACGGCAACTACGCGGGACGGCCGCTGCGGTGGCGGCTAGGCAAAGGACGGCCCGGCGAGCATCTTGTCCACCTGGCCGCGTTCCCGGTCGCCGACCAGCCGGACATGCCGGATTGAGCGCCAGCCCTTGCCGGTGAGCAGGAACTCGCCCCGCTCGCCGAACGGGGCGATCCCGTTCATGACCCGCTGCGGGTCGGCATGCCGCTCCCCCGCCGCGCGGGCGTCCACCACGTCGGTTACCTCACCGGAGTGCGGGTCGATGCCGGCGATGACCGTGGTCCCCAGGATGTTCGCCCAGACCAGCCCGCCCGCCCAGGCGAGGTCGTTCAGCCAGCGCACCCGCCGGCCCCGGCACCGCACGTGGACCACGGCCCGGGGCTCCAGCGTCTGCGGGTCGCGGCGCACCAGTTCGCTGCTCCCGTCGCTGGTGATCACCTCGCCGGCCGGGTTCTTATCCACCGGGACGGCGCAGATCCCCCAGCCTTCCCGGTTGAACCGGACCTTGTCCACCGGCTCGAGCGTCGTGGCGTCCCAGCGCAGCGCGACCCGTTCCCGCCAGGTGAGCTGCCAGATGCTCGCCCCTACCCGGCAGATTCCCTCGGCGAACATTTCCGGTGGCACCTCGGCCGCCGCCGCCACCGCCGGCTCGCCGAGTGAGTACCGGCGAAGCTGCGAGATCCCGTACTCGCCGCTCGACTCCCACAGCGTGTCGCCGGAGACGAGCAGTCCCTGGGTGAACCCGCGCCCTGGATGCGGCATGGTCCGCAGGACCCGAACCCGGTAGAAGCGCACGCGGCGATTATCCTCCTACGAGCGGGCCTTCAGCGTCTGGATCAACGCGGGCAGCACCTCATGGAGGTCGCCGACGACCGCGTAGTCCGCGCGGGTCATCATCGGGGCGGACGGGTCGGTGTTGATCGCGATGATGTGCTTCGCGCCCGAGCAGCCGGCGAAGTGCTGGATGGCGCCGCTGATGCCGCACGCGAGGTAGAGGTCCGGCGTGATCTTGGTGCCGGTCTGGCCGACCTGCATGGTGTGCGGCCGCCAGCCCTCGGAGGTGACCACCCGGGAGACGCCGACGACGCCGCCGAGCAGGGCCGCGAGCTCTTCGAGCGGGGCGAACCCGTCGGCGCTGCCGACGCCTCGGCCGCCGCCGACCACCACGCGGGCGGTCGCGAGCGAGGCACCGCCGCCGGCGTCCGGCGACTCCGCGGCCCGGATCACCAGGTCGGCGTCGGCCGCCGTCGCGGTGAGCTCATGGACCACGGCGGCGGCCGGGCGGCCGGATACCGGCACGGGCGAGACCGCGTCGGCCGCCACGGTGAGCAGCGCGGCCGGGGCGTCGAGCACGGCCTCCTCCAGCAGCAGCCCGGCCCACCGCTGCCGGACGAGGGCAAGCGCACCGGGCACGGGCGCGGCGGCGACGCAGTTCGCCGCCATCGGCAGCCCGGTGACCGCCCCCAGGTGGGCCAGCACCTCGTTGCCCCGCTCCGTCCCGGCGGCGACCACCGCATGTCCGGAAATTTCCGGCGAAGCGCCGGCGCCGGGCGCGCCGCCGGCCGCGGCGAGCAGTCCGGCCAGCACCCGCGCCCACGCCTGCGGCGCGTAGCCGTCGATCCCGGAAACCGCGTAGACCTCCGCCGCGCCGTAGGCGGCGAGTTCGGCCCCCAGCCCGGCGGCACCGGGCGGCGCGGCGGCGAAGGCCACGGCGGTCACGCCGGCCGCGCCGGCGTCCGCCGCCAGGCCGCGGGCGAGGGTCATCGCGCGCAGCGAGGCCTCGGCGACCCCGCCGGAGTCCAGTTCGACCAGGCAGAAGACGGTCACGGCAGCACCCCGATCTCCCCGAGCACCGCGACCAGCGCGGGCACCGCGTCCGGCCCGTGGCCGAGGACGGTCGCCTGCTTGGCCGGCGCGTCGGGCACGCGCAGCCGGGTCATCACGACATCGCGGACCGCCGCCGGGACGTCGAGCGGAACGCGCCTGACCGACGCCCGCTTGGCGCGCAGCCGCCCGGGCAGCGAGGGGTAGCGCGGCAGGTTGATGCCCTCCTTGACGGTCACCACGCAGGGGAGCGGCAGCGGATAAGTCTCCAGCGTCCCCCGGTAGACGCGCGACGCCGCGAGCGAGGACTCGTCCCCGGCCACCGAGATCGACTTGATGCCGGTCGCCACCGGCCGCCCGAGCAGGTGCGCCAGCCGGATCCCCACCTGGTAGTCCCCGGTATCGGACGCCTCGTTGCCGAGAAGCACCAGGTCAAACCCGATGGCGGCCACGGAGGCGAGCGCGGCCGCGGTGGCGATCGGCCCGGTCTCGACGCCGTCCGCCGTCTCGATCAGCACCGCGGCCGACGCGCCGAGCGCCAGGCACGCGCGCAGTTGCTCTTCGGCCGCGGTGGAGCCGAGCGTCACCACGGTCACCGACCCGCCGAACCGCTCGGCGAGCCGCACGGCCTCCTCGACCGCGCACTCCTCGTGCGGGCTGATCGTGAACCCGGACGCCCTGGTGTCGATGGCCCGCTGGTCGGCGGTCAGCGTGATCACCCCGCCGACCGTGGGCACCCGCTTAACGCAAACGAGGATGTCCACGCCGGGTCACCGCATCCGCGATCCGGACGGGTCGAACACCGCGCCCCGGGAGGCGACCGTCACCGGGTACTGCTCCCCCAGGTACTCCACCAGCAGCGGGGTGCCGGGCTCGGCCAGTCCGGCCGGCAGGTACGCCATCAGCAGGTGCCTGCTGACCGATGGCCCGGAGCCGGCCGACGTCACGCACGAGGGGCGCCCGTAGGCGTCGACCAGGCGCGCGCCGTCCAGGGTCAGCACCGGCTCGCCGCCGAGCATGTACCGGGGCGTGCCGTCGGCGCAGGCGTGCGAGTCAACGGTCAGCGTACACAGCAGCGCGGCCGGCGGTGCCGTCCGGGCCGCGAGGTACGCCTCCTTGCCGATGAACGCCTCCGCCTTCACCCGCGGCCTGGTCATCCCGGCCTCCACCGGGTCGTACTCGGGCGTGAGCTCCGCTCCGAAGGCCCGGTACCCCTTCTCCAGCCGCGCGGTCGTCCCGTAGACGCCGATCCCCACCGGAACGAGGCCGTGCGGTCCGCCGGCGTCGAGCAGCAGGTCCCAGAGGTACCCCGCCTGTTCCGCCGGGACGTGCAGCTCCCAGCCGTACTCGCCCACGTAGGAGATCCTTGAACCGAGCACGACCGCTCCGCCCAGTTCAAAAAGACCAGTCATACCGAACGTGTCCGGCGGTCTTGAGTCGCCGTCGCGGTTCACCGCGTCCAGGATGTCCGCCGACCGCGGTCCCCATAGTCCGATCGTGGCCCACGCCGAGCTGACGTCGGCGAGTCGCGCGTTGTCCGGCAGCCGGTCGCTGATCCACTTGGCGTCCCGGCCGCCGTCCGCCGCGCCGGTCACCACCCGGAAGCTGCCGGCGCCGAGCCGCATGATCGTGAGGTCGGCGACGAACCTGCCCGCCTCGTTGAGGAACGGCGTGTACACGGAGCGGCCGACCGGCACGTCGAGCTGGGCGACGGCGAGGCGCTGCAGCCCGGCGAGCGCGCCCGGCCCGGTGACGTCGAGGATGGTGAACGCGGACAGGTCGACGAGGCCGGCGCCGTCGCGCAGCGCCAGGTGCTCGGCGTTGATGACGGGGGACCACCAGCGGGAGTCCCACTCGGCGGGCCGGTCCATCAGCCTGCCCGCGTACTTCTCCAGCAGCCGCTCGTTGGTCGCGTACCAGTGCGGCCGCTCCCAGCGGGCGGTCTCGTAGCACACGGCGCCGAGGTCCCTGGTCCGGCCGTAGAGCGGCCCGGTGCGCAGCGGGCGCAGCGACTCGTACTGCTCGGCGGGGTGGACGATGCCGTACATCTTGTTGAACGCCTCCGCCGCGCGGGCGCGGGCGAACCCGGTCGTGCGCGAGGACGGGTAGAACCGCGCGACGTCGGCCTCGTGCACGTCGACGGACGGCACCTTGCCGGACATCAGCTCGGCGACCGCCCGGCCGCACCCCGGGCCCTCCTTGATCCAGCTCGCCGACGCCGTCCACAGGCCCTTCACCTCGGGGGTCTCGCCGAGCAGCGGGTACCCGTCGGGGGTCATCGAGATGAGCCCGTTGATCGCGTACCTGATGCCGGCCTTCTCGTCGCCGAGCAGTTCGGGCATGAGGTCGAGGGACGCGGCGAGCTGCGGGTCGAAGTCGTCGGCGGTGAACGGCAGCTCCGTGGGGGACAGCACCGCCTCCTCATTGGCGGGGATCGTCTCCGGCGGCACGATGATCGGCCGGTGCATGTAGGACCCGACCTCCATGTCGCCGCCGTGCTGCCGCTCGTACATGCCCTCGTCGACGTCGCGGACGATCGGGTAGGAGATCTCGCCGGTCGTGCCGGCGAACAGGCCGATCGGGCCGACGCTGATCATCTGGTGCACGACCGGGGTCAGCGCGAGGCGGGCTCCGGCGAGGGCCGCGACCTTCGAGGACCAGACGCCGCAGCAGATCACGACGTTGCCGGTGGCGATCTCGCCCTTGGTCGTGACGATGCCGGTGACCCGCTCCGCTTCGGTCGCGATGTCCAGGACCTCGGCGCCGGAGACGACGGTGAGCGCGCCGGAGGCCTGCGCCCGCTCCCGCATCAGGGTGCCGGCCCGGAGGCTGTCCACCACGCCCACGGTGGGGTAGTACGCGCCGCCCAGGATCACCGACGGTTCGAGGTAGGGAACCCGCTTGCGCACCTCTTCCGGAGTGACCAGCTCGGCCGGGATGCCCCACGCCTTGCACTTGGTGACCCGGCGCCGCAGTTCCTGCATCCGCGCCTCGGTCCGCGCCACCTCGAAGCCACCGGACTCGGTGAAGACGCCGAGGGCCTTGTACTGCTCGGTGGAGTCCCGGGTGAGGTCGTACATCAGCCGGGAGTACTCGATCGGGAAGATGAAGTTGGACGCGTGCCCCGTGCTGCCGCCGGGGTTCGGCAGCGGGCCCTTGTCCACGAGCACGATGTCCCTCCAGCCGAGCAAGGCCAGATGGTGCACCAAGCTGTTGCCCACGATGCCCGCGCCGATCACGACGGCGCTCGCCCGGGTCGGAATCTCACTCATGCTGCTGGGCCTTTCCGGTGTTTGACTTCCTTGAGGTCCGCGGCCGGTAGCCGAGCGCTGCCGACAAGCCCGCCGCTTCGTCCATGCAACGGCGGGCCGCGCTGGCCGCCGCTTCCCGCGTCATCCGCGTCGTGGGCGCCGAGACCGACAGGGCCGCCACGACCGCGCCGTCGTAACGGAAGACCGGTGCCGCGAACGCGATGAGCCCGCGCTCCAGTTCCTCGTCGGTGACCGCGTACCCCCGGGCCCGGACGGCCGCGAGCTCGGCCCGCAGCGCCGCCTCGCTGGTGATCGTCTTGTCCGTGCAGCGCGCGAGGTCGCCCGCGGGCAGCTTGGCGGCGCCGTAGGCGAGCAGCACCTTGCCGAGTCCCGAGGCGTGCAGCGGGACCGGCCGGCCGATCCAGTTGGTGCCGCCGATCAGGTACGCGCAGTCCACCTGGGCGATCTGCTCGACGACGCCGCCCGCGGCCACGCCGAGGTTGATCGTCTCGCCGGTGACCTTGCCGAGCCGGTCGAGGAAGGGCTGGGCGACCGCGACCAGCGACGTGTCCGCGCCGCCGCGCCAGGCGAAGCTGACGAACATCTCGCCGGGCAGGAACCGGCCGTGGTCGTCGCGGCGGACCAGGTGGTTGCGCTCTAGCGCGAGCAGCAGCCGGGAGGTCGTGGACTTCGCGAGGCCGGTGACCTCCGCGAGCTCGGTGAAGGTGACCGGGTCAGCGGCGTGGACGACCTCGGAGAGCAAGCGCGCGGCACGGTCCACGGCCTGGGTCCCGTTGGGGTTGCTCATCGGTGCTCCCGCCGCCCGTCATATCGCGATATCGCAATATCACCCAAACCACGTTATGGGACCAAGTTCTACGATGTGGCCGGCCGTTGTCAATAGATCGACGCCCTACGATCCACGCTTGTAACACGGCCGGGCGGCACGGGCAGACAGGCGGACGGGCGGACAAGACGGCCTGCACGCGGCCGCGGGCAGGCCGTCTTTGGGGGAGACCATAAAGACCGACCATGCGGGCTTTGTTGTACTAAATCCATGGTCAGCGCGCGCTGTATGGTGGGTGATATGAGCATGCCGCGGACCGAGGGTCTTGAGTTTGTCCTTACGCTGTCCTGTCCGGACAAGCCCGGCATCGTCTACACGGTGTCGAGCTTCCTGGTGCAGCACTCCGGGAACATCATCGACAGCCAGCAGTACGGCGAGCCCGACGGCGGCCTGTTCTTCATGCGCGTGCACTTCTCCGTGCCGCAGCCGCGGACGGTCGCCGAGCTTGAGCGCGACTTCACCTGGGTCGCCGAGGCCTTCCACATGAGCTGGCGGCTGCACGACAAGTCCGAGCGGATCAAGACCCTGCTCATGGTGTCCCAACTCGGTCACTGCCTGAACGACCTGCTGTTCCGCTGGTCGGCCGGCTCGCTGCCGGTCGACGTCACCGGCGTGGTCTCCAACCACGAGGTCTTCCGCGGCCTCACCGAGTCCTACCGGCTGCCGTTCCACTACCTCCCGGTGACGCGGGAGGGCAAGCCCGCCGCCGAGGCCCGGCTCCTGTCGGTCATCGACGAGACGGACACCGAACTGATCGTGCTGGCCCGGTACATGCAGATCCTCTCCCCCGAGGTCTGCAAGCGGGTGGAGGGCCGGATGATCAACATCCACCACTCGTTCCTGCCGTCCTTCAAGGGGGCCAAGCCCTACCACCAGGCGCACGCGAAGGGCGTCAAGCTGGTCGGCGCGACGGCGCACTACGTGACCCCCGACCTGGACGAGGGCCCGATCATCGAGCAGGGCCTGATGCGGGTGGACCACTCCTACTCCCCGGAGCGACTGGTCGAGGCCGGCCGCGACGTGGAGGCCCAGGTGCTCGCGCGCGCGGTCACCTGGCACGCCGAGCACCGGGTCCTGCTCAACGGCAACCGCACGGTCGTCCTGGGGGCCTAGCTGCATCTCCCCCCGACCAGTAGCCGGTGGGGTTAAATCTCCGGTTGCTGCCGCGGACGCCAGAACCGGGACGGCTAAAGAGCTATATCGTGTTGGTGTGGCTGACTTGGTGGTCGACGTGCGCGGGCTGCGCATGGCCTACGGCGACGTCATCGTGCTCGAGGACGTCGACCTGACCGTGAGCGAGGGCGAGGTCGTCGCCCTCACCGGGGTCAACGGCGTCGGCAAGTCGACGCTGCTGTCGTGTCTCGCGGGCTTCCGCCAGCCGGCGGCGGGCACCGTGTCCGTGCTCGGCGGTCCGCCGCGCGACACCGCCGAGTTCTGGCGCTCGGTCGCGATCGTCGCCGACCAGCCAACCTGGTACCCCGGCCTGACCGTCCGAGAGCTTCTCGAGTTGGTCCGGATGACGCACCGGCCGCTGCCCGGCTGGTGCGTCCCGGTGGACGACCTGATCGAGATCTTCGGCCTGACCGCGCGGGCGGACGCCAGCCCGCTGAGCCTGTCCTCCGGGCAGCGGCAGCGCCTGTCGCTCGCCGCGGCGCTCGCCCGGCCGAGCGGCCTGCTGCTGCTCGACGAGCCCGAGCAGTCCCGCGACGTGGGCTTCCGGTACGAACTGGCGACGCTGCTGCGCGCGGAGTACGCGGCCAACGACGGCACGGTGGTGATGGCCACCCACGACAATGAGTTCGCCCTGACCGCGGGGGCGCGCGTCATCGAGCTCTCGGACGGACGGATCGCCGACCCCGGCGCCCCGGGTGCCCCGGGCACAGCGGGCGAAGCGGAGCTAGGCGACGCGGGACCGGGCGGCGAGCCCGGGGAGCGCGCCGTGGCGCGGGCCGACCAGTCGGGGCGCGACCGGTGACCGCGGGCCCGGCCACCGCGGCGGCCGAGGTCCCGGCCAGCGTCGCGGCCGTCCGGTCGTTCATCGGCAGGCGGCGCCGCCGTAGCTGGGTGGACTGGTACGTCGCCGGCTTCGCCCTGCTGGTCGCCGGGATCTACCTGTCCGGCATCCTCGCGAGCCCGCTGAGCAGGCTCAGCGGTCAGGGCGCGGCCACCCGCGCGGCCGCGCTGCAAGCGGTCACCGGCGCGGGCCTGGTCATCGGCGCGGGAGCGGGGCTGCTGCTGCTCGCGCAGGCGCTCGGCCCGCTGGTGCTCTCCCCTGCGGACTCGTCCTGGCTGCTGCTCACGCCGCTGAGCAGGCGTGGCATCCTGCGCCGCCCGGCGCTGACCGCCGCCGTCGGC
>DAHWEX010000643.1 GCA_027326205.1 Actinomycetota bacterium | reverse complement strand
ATGCGGGACAGCGGCCAGATGATCAGGAACGTCCGCCCCACCACGGCGCTCTCCGGGATGGTCCCGCTACCCGGGGAGTTGCGCCGGTACCGGGAGTCGTCGGAGTCCCCCCGGTTGTCTCCCATCACCCACAGCCGTCCGGCCGGGACGGTGACCTTGAACGCGAAGTTGGAGGGGGCGGCACCCGGGAAGATATAGGACGACTCGGACAGCGGCACGCCGTTGACCGTCACCTGGCCCGCGGAGTTGCAGCAGGCGACGTGGTCGCCCGGGACGCCGATCACGCGCTTGACGTAGTCGGTGCTTGGCCCGGCGATGCCGACCAGGTTCTCCGCGTCGGCCTTGACCCGGTCCAGGAACCCGACGAACGCGTTGCCCTGGTAGGGCGGCGGCTGCGGGTCCCAGGACCCGGCGCCGCTGAACACGACGACATCGCCCCGCTCGATGGGCCGGAAGTCGTAGACGATCTTGCTCACCAGGATCCGGTCGCCGGGGAGCAAGGTGTTCTCCATCGACCCGGAGGGGATGGAGAACACCTGGACGACGAACGCCTTCAGCAAGATCACCAGAACCAGGGCGGTGACCACGATCACGACAAGATCGTGCCAGAATGACCGCTTCCGCTTGGCCGTCTCCGCCGCCTGCGTGTCCGCGGCATCGGCAGGCGACTGCTCGGGGGACGCCGCTGCGTCCTCCTCCGCGCCTGGTTCGGTACCCGGGTCGGGCGTCATCCGAGATCCGCTCGCCAGCTCTTTCAGCTGGCGGCGTTCTCCCGGCGTTCCTTGATGCGGGCGGCCTTGCCGCGCAGGTCGCGGAGGTAGTAGAGCTTGGCGCGGCGGACCCGGCCACGGGTGACCGTCTCGATCTTGTCGATCGACGGGCTGTGCACCGGGAACGTGCGCTCCACGCCCACGCTGTAGCTCACCTTGCGGACGGTGAAGGTCTCCCGCAGGCCGCCACCCTGGCGGCGAATCACGACACCCTGGAAGACCTGGATGCGGGAGCGGTTGCCTTCCGTCACCTTAACGTGCACCTTCAGGGTGTCACCGGGGCGGAAATCCGGGACGTCAGTCCGGAGCTGGGCCTGCTCAAGCTCGGCGATCGCGGTGTGCATGATGGATGTTCCTCAGTCCTGGTCGGAACGCGCGGCAGCGCGCATCCGGGTGGAAGCCTGCGTTAGCCGGAATAAGGATCCCGGCAGGGTCAACGCCCCAAAGGGCAGCGTTCTTTAGTGTGCCACATTTTCAGCGTCAACCGGAAAACCAGCGTCAGCGAGCACTTGGCGATCCCGCTTGCCGAGGCCCTCCGGCGTCGCCGCAAGGCGGCGAATCAGGTCCGGCCGGTTGACAGCGGTGCGGCGCAACGCCTCGTCCCGCTGCCAGCGCGCAATCGCCCGGTGGTTGCCTGACAATAGTACGTCAGGGACCTCATGCTCGCGCCATGTTCGCGGACGGGTGTAGACGGGCCCCTCGAGCAGCCCGCTCATCGCTCCCCCGGTCCCGCCGAAGGAGTCGTCGCTGTGCGACTGCTCGTTCCCGAGCACGCCGGGCAGCAGCCGGCAGACGGCCTCCACGATGACGACGACGGCCGCCTCTCCCCCGGCGAGCACGTAGTCCCCGATGCTGACCTCGTCGACGGGCATCCGCGTCCTGGCGTCAGCGACAAGCCGCGAGTCGATCCCCTCGTACCGCCCGCAGGCGAACACGAGGTGCCCCTCGCCCGCGTACGAGGCGGCCGTCTCCTGGGTGAAGGGCCTTCCGGACGGCGTGGGCACGACCAGCCGCGCGGGCGCGGCGCCGGGAACGGGTGCGGCCGCCAGGACGTGATCGAGCGCCTTGCCCCAGACGTCGGCCTTCATGACCATGCCCGGCCCGCCGCCGAACGGCGTGTCGTCGACCGTGTGGTGCACGTCGCTCGCCCAGGAGCGGAGATCGTGCACCCGGAAGTCGACGTCTCCGCGCCCGGCCGCCTTCCCGATCAGCGAGACGCCCAGCGGCCCGGACTCCGCTACCCGCCCGCCGGCGTCAGCCACCCCGAAGTAGCCAGGAAAGATCGTGACGATGTCGATCCGCATTACGCCATGTCTTCGAGGTGCAGCAGGCCTTGGGGCGGGTCGATCGTCAGGTGCCCCGCCGCGAGGTCGACCTCGGGAACGATCGCCTTGACGAACGGGATCATGATCTCGCCGCCGTCCGGCGCCTTGACGACGAGCAGGTCCTGGGCCGGGTGCAGGACGTCGTCGACGGTCCCGACGACGGTGCCGTCGAGCGTGCGGACGGACAGGCCGATGAGGTCGGTGTCGCGGAACTCGTCGGGATCCTCGGGCGGGGCGATCCCGGCCGAGTCGACCAGGAGCCACGTGCCGCGCAGTTCCGCGGCGGCGTCCCGGTCGGCGATGCCCTCGAAGCGGACGAGGAGCTCGCCCGAGTGCCACCGGGTCCCCGCCACGGTAAGCGGACCGACGCCTGACGGGTCGGTGTCCAGCCGCGAGCCCTTGGCGAACCGGAGTTCGGGCTCATCGGTACGAACACCGACCACGACAGCGCCGCGGATCCCGTGCGCACGGCCGATCCGGCCGACGGTAACGTGCACGGGAACTACCTGACCTCGCCGGTCTCTAGGAGGTCGATGCGGACGTGCCGGTTCCCGGCGAGGGAGCCGACCACGGTCCGCAGCGCCCGAGCGGTCCGGCCGCCACGCCCGATGACCTTGCCCAGGTCATCGGGGTGGACGCGGACCTCAAGTACGTTGCCCCGGCGGAGCATCCGGCTCACCACCCGGACGTCGTCCGGGTGTCCGACGATGCCACGGACCAGGTGCTCGAGGGCCTCCTCCAGCACCTTAGGCCCCGGTAGGCTCGGTGGACCCGGCCGGCGCGGCCTCGGCAGCCGGCGTCTCGGCGGCCTCCGCCGCAGCCTCGGCCTTCTTGGGCGCTTCCTTCTTCTGCGCGGACCTGGCCGGCCTGGCGGCGGCCTTGGCCTCCTTGGCCGCGAAGGACTCCTTGACGAGTTCCTCGTAGCGGTCCTTCTTGTCGGCCTTGGTGTCGCCGGTCTTGAGGGTGCCCTCGGCGCCCGGCAGGCCCTTGAACTTCTGCCAGTCACCGGTGACCGCCAGCAGGCGCTGCACCTGCTCGGTCGGCTGCGCGCCGACCGAGAGCCAGTACTGCACCCGCTCGGAGTTGATCTCGATGAGCGACGGCTCAAGCTTCGGGTGGTACTTGCCGATTTCCTCGATGGCGCGGCCGTCCCGCTTGGTGCGCGAGTTGGCGACGACGACCCGATAGTACGGTTCCCGGATCTTGCCCAGGCGCTTCAGTCTGATCTTGACAGCCACGGCTGTGCTCTTCTCCCACGAAGTAGGTACGTGTGTCGGGCACCCGCCAGCGGGGAATTGGCCGGCCGGACCGAGCAGATATCGCAGGACCGGGCGGACGGAGAGAGGGCGCCACACGGCCAAGCGTCAAGAAGCCAGTATAGGGGCTGTCCCCAGCCCTTCGCCCGGCATGCGCAGACATCGGGTCACGGGAGCCGCGCGATCGCCGACGGCAAAGGACGTCCGGCTAAGCCGGCACAGGGCCCAAGCCAGCAGAGGGATCCAGCCGGCACAGGGCCGTTCGCTTGAAACGGCAACAAGTGCCATCACTGTAAAACATTTTCATAACGGACATTGACTCAATGATAAGCGGCCCATAGCGTTCACAAGGATTGTTGACAATCTGCCCACGCGGCAGGTAAACAGCATTCGACTACCGTCTGTTACGATCTGATCGACGACCGGACGCAGGTCCGAGCTCCACCGAAGCCGACAAATCCATTTATATGTCTATATATTCCCAACTGATGCGTTCACACACGCCCATGTCTGTTGTGATGTTAGCCTCAGAGTCGATCACGGGCAGTAACGTTCCCACGGTCGCTCTTTTATACGCTCACCCCCCGCAGAATCCCCGGACGTGCTCCCGCGCCCGAGCAGGGTGCGCCGCTACACCAAGGAGAGTTCCACACGATGACTGACCAGACTGTCCGGCCGGACAGCGCCGATGACCAGTTCACTGTGCAGGCTGCCGCAGGGGGCCGCGTCTCCCGGCGCGGCCTGCTGCGCGCGGCCGGGGTCGGCGCTGCGGTCCTGGGCGGCGGCGCGTTTCTCGAGGCGTGCAGCTCCGGCATCCAGGGCGCCTCTTCCACGTCCTCTTCCTCGTCCTCGTCCGCGAGCACGTCAGGCGGCGGGGCGGCCAAGGAAATCACGATCGGCTGGATTCACCCGCTCACCGGCGCGCTCTCCGGTTTCGGCTACCCGGACAACTGGGTCCTGGGGCAGGTCATGGCGTCGTCCAAGTTCAAGAACGGCATCAAGATCGGCGGCACGACCTACACGGTCAACGTCAAGTCCTACGACACGCAGTCCAGCGTCACCCGGGCCGGGTCG
>DAHWEX010000632.1 GCA_027326205.1 Actinomycetota bacterium | reverse complement strand
AGCGGGAGCGGAAGCTGCGGCAGGTCATCAGCGCGGGCACGAGCCCGCAGCGGCCGGCGCTCCGGGCCGGGATCATCCTGGCCGCGGCCGCGGGCGACGAGAATGCGAGGATCGCCCGTGACCTGGGATGCGGCGAGACCATGGTGCGGGAATGGCCTGATCGTCGCCCTGGGCCCGGCGGAGATCCTGAATCGCATGGCGGACTGAGCGCGTTCGTCGCGATGGATGCCCTTATATTTGCGGGCTGCCGCTATGATGGATACGTATACATCGCACTAACGTGAATAATATTTGTTGATGGCCTGACGTCCTTCATCGGCTCAGTGACCTACCCAGCTACCCTCGGAGGGCGAACTCATGGTCACCAGTCGCGACGTCGCGGTGGCGGCCGGGGTCTCCCAGGCGACCGTGTCGCGTGCCTTTTCCGGTGCCGGCGGCGTGTCTGAGCAGGCGCGTGCGCGGGTATTCGCGGCTGCGGAGGAACTGGGTTACGAGATCAACTTCGCCGCCCGGGCCATGCGCACACAGCGCAGCGGGACCATCGGAGTCGTCGTCGACCGGCTGACCAACCCGTTCTACCCCCAGCTCATCGAGTCGTTTTCCCGCACGCTCGACGACAAAGACCTGCGAATGATCCTGTGGGACTCGCTGGGGGCCGGAGAAAAGGGAGCCATCGAGGCTATCGGCCACATGATGGTCGACGGGCTGATCTTCACCACGGCGACGAGCACGTCGAGCACGCTGACGACCGCGCTGGCGGCGGGCGCCCCGGTGGTCCTGGTCAACCGGATCGTCGAGGGAGTCCTGTGCGACCAGGTTGACACGGACAATGTCGGCATGTCGGCCCGCGTCGCGCAGTATTTCGCCGCGTCAGGCCGCACCCGCGCCGGGCTGATCACCGGCTTGGATGACGCGAGCACGGCGCGCGATCGACGCGAGGGATTCCTCAAGGGAGTGGCTAGCCACGATGTGGACGTTCCCCAGGACTTCGTCGTCGACGGCGGCTTCTCGCACCAGGGCGGGTACGAGGCGCTGCAGAGGATGTTCGAGCGGCCGGATCCGCCAAGCGCCGTGTTCTGCACCAACGACTTGAGCGCGTTCGGCGCGGTGGATGCCGCGCGTGCGCTGAACATCCGGGTTCCCGACGATCTCTGGATCGTCGGCTACGACGACGTGGACATGGCTGCCTGGGCGTCCTATAACCTGACGACGGTACGCCAGCCGATCGACGACATGGCCAAGGTCGCCGTTCAGTTGCTGCTCGAGCGCCTGGACAACCCGAACAAGCCGTCAACGCACCACCGGTTCACCAGCGAACTGGTCGTCCGCGGATCGACTGGTCACGTGCCCTTCGTGGATACGACCCAGCGCACGCCGCCGCGTCGGCCTCGGCGCTCCGGGAACTACAGGTCAGGTCGCTGACGGACCATGGCCTCTTCAAGCTCGTTAACGCGCGCCTGCCCAAGCAGTGCGTTCATCTCGTCCAGGCTCATCATCTGCGGTGACCAGGCCGTAGTTCCGCCAGAAGCCCGCAGGTCGGCGTACAACTGGCCGATGACCCGGCCGGCGAGCCTGAGCGCTGCGGTCGGGTAGATCACCAGCGAGAAACCGAGTTCGGCCACCTCGCGCAGCGGCAGGATCGGGGTGCGCCCGGATTCCGTCAGGTTCAGCACCAGCCTTCCGGGAATCTCGGCCGCGATTCGCTCCAGGTGCTGGCGGCTTTCCGGGGCATCGACGAACACCGCGTCGGCCCCGACGCCGCTGTAGCGCCGCCCGCGTTCGATGGCCTCGTCGATCCCGAGCGGCCCGAGGGCGTCCGTCCGGGCGATGATCAGCGTGCCCGCCGCCCGCGACTTCAGCGCGGCCGCGATCTTCCGCTCCATGGCAACGGCCGGGATCACTTCCTTGCCCAGCATGTGCCCGCATCGCTTGGGCGACACCTGATCCTCGAACTGGATTGCCGCGGCGCCCGCACGCTCCAGCCGGGCAACGGTCACGCTCACTGCGGCGACGTCGCCGTACCCGGTGTCGGCGTCGACGATGACCGGCAGCGAGCACGACGCGGTGATTGCCGTCGCCGCGTCGACGATGTCGGTCATGCCCGTGACGCCCAGGTCGGGCAGGCCGTGGCGCCACGCGGCCACCGCGTACCCGCTCACGTAAAAGGCGTCGAACCCGGCCGCCGCGGCGCTGAGCGCCTCAAGTGGCGTTCCGCCGCCGGGTGCGCTCAGCGGCGTTCGCTGGTCAAGTAGCTCGCGGAGCCGGCCGGCTGGACCCGTTGCTGTCACTGCGTTCTTCGTGGTCATCGCTCAATCCTGTCAGGGTTGGGGGCTCGACGCTATCGTATACGTATGCAGATCAACAGCACCAAAAGCCAGGAGCCTTCATAACGATCTCGGCTGACACCTTCACCGCATCGAGGCTCGGGGAGGTGGCGGCGGTATCCCTGGGCTACTTGAGGTGTCTACGCAGGTCATGAACTCGCATAGGCGTCATCTGCCTGCTGGGCGCCCGCACCCGCAGGCCGTCGCGTGCGACCGAGGCGGCATGCTTGACCACCCCTGGCTAGGAGACGCGGGTCTCAGATAACTTTGGTGTTTTCGTGGCTTGACTTATCCGTCACGATGGCTGTTGAATACGTATTCAGGTTCGGTTCCCGGACTCCGCATCGCGATCCCGTCCTCGCTCCAAGCCGAGGCTGATTGCCAGACCGAGACTGATTGGAGGCATGACAAGCCGTGCCTGAGTCACTGAGTGCGCCCGCGCCGCAGTCGCTGTACGGAAAGCGGGTCATCGTCACGGGCGGCGCGCGGGGGATCGGCCGCGAGCTGGCCGTGACGATGGCCGCGGCAGGAGCGCAGGTCGCCGTGACGGCGCGGAGCCTGGCCGCGGCAGAAGAGACGGTCCGCGATATCAAGGCGCGCGGCGGGTCTGGTTATGCGGTGGCACTCGACCTCGCTGTCCGCCCGATGGTCCAATCGGTCTTTCAGGCGATCGTGAGTGCCATGGGAGGCGTGGACGTGCTGGTATGCAACAGCGGTGTCGGCGGCCCGTCTGCTCCGTTCTGGGATCTCGCCGAGGACGACTGGGATGCCGTCTTCGAGGTCAACGTGACCGGTGCGTTCCTGTGCGCCAAGGCCGCGGCGCCGTACATGATCAGCTCAGGGTCGGGCGTCATCCTCTTCATCGGGTCGATGACCGGCAAGCGCCCGCTCCTGCACCGGGCACCCTATGCGGCAAGCAAGATGGCCGTGCTCGGCCTGTGCCGCACGCTGGCCCTGGATCTCGGCTCCCACGGGGTGCGTGCCAACGTCATTTCGCCGGGTTTGATCGGCGGCGACCGGCTCGAGTGGGTGATCGGCAGGCAAGCGGCGGCCCGCGGGCTCGAACCAGAGGTGGTGCGGGCGGAAATGCTGCGGGACACGCCCCTCAACCGGTTCACCTCGGCCGCCGACGTCGCCTCCACCGCCGTCTTCCTGGCCAGCGACGCCGCCGTCGGCATCACGGGCGCGGACATCAACGTCTCGTCGGGCCTGGTGATGTACTGACATGGCGGGATCGACGCTGTTCGACAAGGTATGGGATTCCCACCTCGTCCGCTCCGAGCCTGGTGCGACGGACCTGCTCTACGTCGACCTTCATCTGGTTCAGGAGGTGTCAAGCCCCCAGGCGTTCAGCCAGCTCCGCGAGTCGGGCCGCGCCGTCAGGCGCCCCGACCTCACGCTGGCCACGACCGATCACAGCGTGCCCACCCGCGGGCTCGGACTGGCCTTCGCCGACGACCTCACTCGGGTGCAGGTCGAGACCCTGATGCGCAACTGCCAGGACTTCGGCGTGCCGGTGTACGGCCCGGATTCGCCGCGTCAAGGGATCGTCCATGTCATCGGGCCCGAGCTTGGACTCACCCAGCCGGGAATGACGATCGTGTGCGGCGACAGCCACACCAGCACGCACGGCGCCTTCGGAGCGCTCGCCTTCGGCATCGGAACCTCGGAGATCGCCCACGTCCTCGCCACCCAGTGCCTGCCGGCCGAGCGCCCGAAGACCCTGCTTGTCGAGGTGTCGGGTCAGTTCGGGGCGGGAGTGTCGGCCAAGGACCTGAGCCTGTCGCTCATTCACTCCCACGGCACGGCCGGCGCCGCCGGGCATGCGATCGAGTACCGCGGAAGCGCGCTACAGGGCATGAGCATGGAAGGCCGGATGACCCTGTGCAACATGTCTATCGAGCTCGGCGCCCGGGTCGGCATGATAGCCCCGGACGACGTGGTGTTCGACTACCTGCGCGGACGGCCCTTCGTTGATTCGCTCGGCCTTCCGTTCAACGAACTCGTCGACCGGTGGAGCGCGCTGACCAGCGGCGCCGATGCCGTCCACGACGAGGTCTGGACTGTTGACGCCTCCGGGGTCGTGCCGATGGTGAGCTGGGGTACGACTCCCGCGATGTCCGTCCCGGTTACCGGGCGTGTCCCGCTTCCGAACGAGTGCGCGAATCCCGATGCCGCCCGGCAGGCCCTTGGCTACATGGGCCTGGAGGGCGGAGAGGCAGTCACCGGTCTACCGGTCGATCGGGTGTTCATCGGATCGTGCACCAACGGCCGTATCGAGGACCTTCGCGCGGCCGCCGCGGTCTCGGCGGGACGGCGGGTGGCCGACGGGGTCGAGGCCATCGTCGTGCCAGGTTCTGCCGCGGTCCGGCGCCAGGCCGAGGCGGAAGGCCTCGGTGACATCTTCGAGGCGGCCGGATTCTCCTGGCGCCGACCCGGATGCTCGATGTGCGTGGCGATGAACGGCGATGAGCTGCGGCCAGGGGAGCGGTGCGCATCGACGTCCAACCGCAATTTTGAAGGACGGCAGGGCCGCGGCGGGCGCACTCACCTGGTTTCACCGGCCATGGCCGCCGCGGCGGCCGTGTACGGCCGTTTCGTCGACGTTCGCGAACTCGCCTTGACCGCTACTCCAGCGCATGACGACAGGAGCTGAGATCGAATGACCTTGCGCATCGGCGTGGACGTCGGCGGGACATTTACCGACGTCTTTCTCTACGACTCCGCGCACTCCCGCTTCTGGCTCGCGAAGACGCCCTCCACTCCGGTGAACCAGGCCGAGGGTGTCATCAAGGGAATTATCGAGGTCTGTGCCAAGGCAGGGCTTGAGCCGCGGCGCCTGGACGCGGTGCTGCACGGCACCACCGTGGCGACCAATGCGCTGCTTGAGGGCAAGGGCGCCCGAGTCGGGCTGCTCACCAGCTATGGCTGGCGGAACATCCTGCACCTGGCCGACAGCTGGACGCCGGGACCGCTGTTCGGATTCTTCTCCTACAGTCCTCCCGAGCCGGTGGTGCCGTTCGAGCGCATCAGGGCGCTCAACGAGCGGATCACCGCCGACGGTGAGACGGTGCTCGCCCTTGACGACGCCGATGTCGAGCAGCGGATCAGGGAGGTCGTCGAGCAGGGTGCCGAAGCGCTGACCGTGTGCCTGATGCACTCGTATGCGCACCCAGGCAACGAGGAGCGGGTGGCCGAGGTGGCCAAGAGCGTGCTCGCTGACCTCGGCGCGGACATCCCTGTCTCCCTGTCGAGCGACGTGAGCCCGGAGTTCCGCGAGTACGAACGGGCGGTCACGACGGTGCTCAACTCATATCTGGGCCCGGTGATGCGGCGGTACCTGTCCTCGCTCGAGGTGTCACTGCGCGAGGTCCCGGTGATGGCGGCCCTGCAGGTCGTTCGCTCCGATGGCGGGCTCATGTCGGTCGGCGGCGCTCAGGCGCACCCCATTGCGACGGCATTGTCCGGTCCGTCGGGAGGCGTCAACGGCGCGGCGTTCGTCGCCAAGCGCGCCGGCTTCGACAAGATCATCACGTTTGACATGGGCGGCACCTCGTCCGACGTCGCCGTCTGCATCGGCGGCGTACCCGAAGTCACCCGTGAGACGCGCGTCGCCGCCTTCCCGGTGCGCGCGCCCGCGATCAACGTCGAGACGATCGGCGCCGGAGGGGGCTCGATCGCCAACGTCTCCGAGGTCACCGGCGGCCTGCGGGTTGGCCCAGAGAGCGCGGGCGCCCAGCCGGGACCGGCGTGCTACGGGCGTGGCGGGGAGCTTCCGACGGTCACGGACGCCAACCTCGTGCTCGGCCACCTGACGGCGACGCTCCTTGGCGGAGACATGCTGCTCGACCGCGACGCCGCGATCCGGGCACACGAACCGCTGGCAGCGCAACTCGACGTCGACGTCTACCGGGCCGCCCAGGCGGTCGTCGACATCGTCAACGGCAACATGCTCGGTGCCCTGCGGGTCGCCACCGTGCAGAAGGGCCTCAACCCGAAAGAGTTCTCGCTGCTGTCCTTCGGCGGGGCGGGCGGCCTGCATGCCAACGCACTGGCGTCCGAGCTTGGGTGCTTCCCGGTGATCGTGCCGCCGGAAGCGGGGGTGCTTTCTGCCCTCGGTTTCGTGGTCGCCGACGTGCGGAACGAGTTCGCCCAGGCCTTTATGGCGGCGGTCGACCGCGCGGATGCCGTCACGCTGCGCGGCGCGCTGCGCGACCTCGGCGTCCGGGCCGATGCCTGGCTCGAGGGCGAGGGGGTTCCGGCCGCCAAGCGCAGCGTCCGGTACGTGCTCGACATGCGCTACCGGCGGCAAGGCTATGAGATCGCGGTGGAGATCGATGCCGAGACCGCGGAGTCCCTCGAACTCGAGACGCTGACAGCCCTCTTCCACGCCGAACATGCCCGGCTGTACGGGTTCCAGCTGCCGGCGCCCGTGGAACTCGTCATGGTGCGCTCACGCGCGATTGGTCACACTGAGAAGGCTGATCTCGAACCGCAGCCGGAGGGACCCGCCGATCCTCGTCCCTCCCTTGTCGGCACCCAGGCCTCGTGGGTCGACGGCGCGCTGCACGACATCCCGGTTCACGACCGCGCGCTGATGACGCCCGGCATGCGCGTGGAAGGAAAAGCGGTGATCACGCAGTACGACTCGACGATTCTCGTCCTGCCCGGCCACGTCGCGCGGGTCGACCCCTGGTTCAACCTGCTCATCGAGGAGGCGCGATGACGACGTTCGACATCGACCCAATCACGCTCGACCTGATCGAGAACGCGCTTAAGAACATCCGCGCCGAGATGGACGAGGTGCTGCGCCGCTCGGCGATGTCGTCGTCCATCCGTGAGCAGCACGACGAGTTCCCGATGATCGCCAACGAACACGGCCAGATGATCGTCGGCCAGTTCGGCTCCTACATACCCGATGTCGTCAGCCGATTCGAGGGACGGATCGGCTCGGGAGACGCCATCATCCTGAACGACCCGTACCTGTGCCGCGGGTCGATCTCGCACACCAACGACGTGCTCGTCATCGTCCCGATCTACCACGACGGCAACCTGGTCGGATACGCCAGCCAGTTCGGTCACGTCCTCGACGTCGGCGGCCGGGCGGCCGGCACGCAGTCGGCGGACGCCCTGTCGGTGTGGGACGAAGGCCTGCGAATTCCGCCGGTCAAGCTGGTCGAGGCGGGCGTGCTCAACGAGGGCCTGCTGGCCCTCATCCTGAACAACACCCGCGTACCGGACATCGTCCGCTCGGACATCATGGGCCTGATCGGGGCGTGCCAGCGCGCGGCTTCGCGGGTCGTCGAACTCTGCGACCGCTATGGGCGAGCCACTTATTCGACCGCGTGCGACGCGCTGCTTGACCGCACGCGCCAGGCGATGATCAAGCTGGTGCGCAGGTACATCAGCGAGGAGAAGGTGACGTTCTGGGACTGGGTGGACGACGACGGCCTGGGCAACGGCCCGTTCAAGCTCCAGCTCACGGTGTGGCGCGAGGAGGACAAGGCGTACTTCGACTGGACGGGAACCGATCCCCAGGCCCCTGGTTCGATCAACTTCCTGATCCACGAAAACCTCTGCAAGCTGTTCTTCGGGGTCTACATGATCATGGCGTTCGACTCAAGCATCCTGTTCAACGACGGCTACAACGAGGTGTTCGAGGTCGTCCTGCCCGCGGGCTCCCTGCTCAACCCGAAGTTCCCCGCGCCGCTGTCCAATCGGCTGAACGTCCACACTCGCCTGTTTGACTGCATCTCCGGTGCGCTTGGCCAGAAGGCACCCGAGCTGTCGATGGCGGCCGGATACGGCACAAGTCCGTACCTGGTCTACTCAGGCAGCGATGATCAGGGTGAGTACTTCCAGATGACCGAGCTGCTCTTCGGCGGCCTGCCCGGGCGGCCGATCGGTGACGGCCTTGACGGCCACTCCTGGTGGCCCGAGTTCCGCAGCACGCCGGCCGAGTACATGGAGACCAACTACCCGCTTGTGGCCCTGCGCTACGAGCCGGTGGCCGATTCCGGCGGTGCAGGACTGCACCGGGGGGGCACCGGCATCGAACGCGAGTACCTGTTCAGGCGGGCGGGCCTGGTCACCGTTAACGACGACCGGGCGACGCTTCAGCCGTGGGGAATTGGCGGCGGGCGGGCCGGCGGCAGCTCGGCCAAGACGCTGATCCATGCCGACGGCACCAGGGAATTGCTTGCGTCGAAGATCGATAACATCGCCGTGGTCCCCG
>DAHWEX010000621.1 GCA_027326205.1 Actinomycetota bacterium | reverse complement strand
TTCGTGCTGCGCGCCCTGGCTGGGCCGAACTACGGTCCGTCCGGAGTCGCGTTCACCGATAACGAGTACAAGACGGGAATCCCGCGGACGACCCTCTGGTACGTCCTCCGGGTGGACCCGGCTGACACGCAGCAATCCCGGCTGACCCGCGTTTCGATCGACGCCTCCGCCTTCAGCGACCGGGGCATCATGGGGGATGCGGTGTCGCCCGACGGCCGCACGCTCGCCGTCCTCTCGACGGGGAACGGGCTCATCGGGGACAAGGTGGTGAAGACACCCGCCCCGACGATGCTGAGCACCTACTCACTGGCCACTGGACGGGTGCTGCGTACCTGGAGCTCTCCGGCGGCGTCGCTGAAAAGCCCTCCGGTTAGCGTGGCCTGGCTGGATGACGACCGCACGCTTGCGGTCACCTACCTGTCCCTCGACGCGGCCGGGCGCATCCGCACGCTGGACACCGCCAGCCCCGGCGCCAGCCTGATCGCCGACAGCCGCCCGGTTTTCTCCGTCCCGGCCGGCTGCGGCAACCCGTTCATCACCGCCGACGGCCGGTCGGTGCTCTGCGAAGGCTCGATGCTCGCCCGGACCGGGTGCGCTAACGGCGCGGTCAACCTGGCCGCCTACTCGGTGGCGAGCGGCAAACTGGAAGGCGTCGTGTACCGCTACCCGGGTGCCTGCACCTCGGGCGGGGTGCAGGTTCAGTGGGCTGCGTCCGCCACGCTGGCCATCGCGGAGGTCGTGTACACCACGTCGGCCCCCGGCCACCCGCAGCTGATGAAGACGGTCGGCGTGATTCCCCCGGGCAAGCCCGCTGCGCTCAACCCGAACCTGGGGGAGACCTTCAACGGCTACGGCTCGATCGCCTTCTGAGCCCGGCCGGGCCCTGGGCCGGGCCGGAAGTCAAAGACGGAGCTCATCCCGAACGGGCGGTTGCTCCGCGCCTCCCGCAGCGCCTTTCCGGCCGCCTGGGAAGGCGGCCGGAAAGGAGTGCCCGGAGGGCCGAAGGTTCTGACTTCAGGCCTTGGCGGCGGACTTGGCCTTCGCCGCCGCCTTGAGCGACTGCTTGTACGCGCGCACCTTGCCCAGGGACTCGTCGTCGACGATGTCCGCCACGGACACATACGAGTCCTCGTCGCCGAAGGAACCCGCCGCCTCGCGCCAGCCGTCGGGCCGCACGCCCAGCTGCTTGCCGAGCAGGGCCACGAAGATCTTCGCCTTCACCTCGCCGAAGCCGGGCAGCGCCGACACGCGCTTGAGCAGCTCCGCGCCGGAGGACGACGTCGTCCACAGGGCCGCGGCGTCCCCGTCGTACTCGTCAACGATCAACCGGGCCAGGACCTGGGACCGCGCCGCCATGGCCTTGGGGAAGCGGTGCAGCGCGGGCCGCTCGGAAAAGACGGCCGCGAGCGCGTCGGGGTCGAAATCGGCCAGTTCCTCGGGCGTCGGCTCGTGCCCAAGACGGCGCACCAGGTCACGCGGCGCGGAAAACGCCCGTTCAAAAGGGACCTGCTGATCGAGTAGCATCGCGATTAGGAGGGCAAGTGCGTTCCGGGACAGCAGCTCGTTGGCTTCGTCGTCAACCGGCAGCGAGATCGGCACAGCGGTCCTCCAGGGTAACCAGATAAGCTGGACCCACAGGGTGAGTGCACCCGGCGGATCCGGATGGATGGAGTCATCATGACACCACGCGCGACGGCTGGGATCTTCGGGATCATTCTCGGGTTGATCCTGATCTTTGTACTCCCGACATGGCTGATATGGGTGGGGATTGCGCTCATCGTCGCAGCCGCCGCCATCCCGGTCGCCGGCTACATGGCGCTCGACAAGTCGCAGCGCCGCCGCCTCCGGGCGATCCGCGCCCGCCAGCGCGGCAACTAGGTCCCTCCCAGGTCGCGACGTCCGGCGGCCTCTCGATGATCTTCGCCGGACCCCCGGATCCGTCCGTTCGAACCCGGCAGGAGCCCCTCATGGCAGTGCGCCGACTCAATCACGCTGTGCTCTACGTCAACGGCCTCGCGCGCGAGGTTGAGTTCTACACCAAAACGCTCGGCTTCGAGGTCCGCATGGAGATTCCAGGCCGGGCGGCGTTCCTGCGCTCCCCGGGCTCGGTCAACGACCATGACCTGGGCCTGTTCGACATCGGCACCGGTCACGCCGCCGGGCGCCCCGCCGTCGGCCTGTACCACCTGGCCTGGGAGGTCGGCACGCTCGCCGAGCTCGCCGAGACCCGCGGGAAGCTCCTCGAGGCCGGCGCCCTGGTGGGCGAGAGCGACCACCGGGTATCGAAGTCGCTGTACGCCAAGGACCCGAGCGGCATCGAGTTCGAGGTGCTGTGGCGCGTCCCGCTCGAAGACTGGGACGACGAGCAGGCCCTGCCGGGCGGCTACACGGTCGCGCTCGACTGGGACCGCACGCTGTCCCGCTGGGCCCCGGACCGGGAAACGGGCGCCGCCGCGAACTCCCCGACCTGACCCGCCCCGCACCCGCCAGCCGCCAGGCACCGGCCCGGCCAGCCCGCGCCCGGCCGGGCACGGGCCACGCCGGGCCTGCGGCTAACTCGTGCCGGTGATCCCGGAGTAGTCGGCGACGACCCGCGGCGGGCCGCCAGCGGCGGCGGGCGGGTCATAGGCGGCGAACTGCTCGGTGTAGCCCAGCCTGGCCTGGGCCAGGGCCTGGCCGGCGGAGAAGAAGCCGGGAACGTTGAGGCGGAGCACGGAGCCCGCCGGCGGGGTAACGGTTACCTCGGCCGCGTCGCTGTAGAAGACAAGCGCGCCGCCGCCGGCGGTGAGCAGCGCGAACTCCTGCCCGTCGGCGCCGGCCGCCGCCATGTGCGTGTCGGTGACCGCCGCCCCGGGCAGCTCGCGCTGCCAGTGGCGCTCCTCGGCCAGGTCGGCCAGGTTGCCCGGGTCCGCGACGGCGGCCTCGCCGGACCTGGTCCCGTCAAGCGAGGCCGCGGTGACCGCGGGAAGCTGGCCGGGCGCGACCGCGACCGTGGCGGCGCCCGGGCTGACCGCGGTGGCCAGGCCGTCGGCGCCCACCTCGACCTGCGGGGCGGTGGCGCTGGCCAGCAGGTAGGGCTCGGTCGTGTTCACCCACGGGCCGCCTGGCGCCGACTGGGTGAACAGGAGGTATTCCTCGGACGTCACCGTGGACGGGCTGCTCGTGAAGGCGTTGGCGACCTGGACGGCAAACCACCGCGGTCCGGCGGCCGGCTCGCCGGCCGGGAGGTAGTACGTCGCCTGGACCGGGCTGAACGGCGGGTAGGGAGCCGTGCCGGCCGCCCGCTGCGCCCGGTACTGGCCCGCGTCGATCGCGTCGCTGGAACCGCCCTCGACCGTGGCGAGCAGTGTCTCGCTGCGCTGCGCGTTCGCGGTGTTGTTCGCCGAGGTGTAGCGGGCGAGGACCGCCTGGGCCTGCGTCAGGGTGAGCGGGGCCGCGGCCGCCGGACCCGGCTTCGCCGCGATCCGCACCGCCATCCTGGCCGTCGCGGTCGCCCTCGCCGTCGCGACCGGGATCGCGGCCGCCGGGCCGGCGCCGGCCGCGGGCGGGACGCTCCGGTGGCCGCCGGTCAGCGCTATCGCGGCCGCGCCCGCCACGGCGGCCCCGGTGACCACGCCGGCCGGGACCAGCCAGCGCCGGCCGCCGCGCCGGTGCCGTCCGACGGCCGCCGCCCAGTCCGGTGTCTCCTGCCCGTCCGCGGCGGCGCCCCTGAGGGCGGCCGGGTAGTAAGGCTCACGAGCCGTCGCCGGATCCGGCGGCGGCGCGGCGAACTGGTCGGCCCAGCCGGCGGGCGGGATCTCCCAGGGCGGCCGGCCGATGTCCGGGAGCTCACCCTCGCCGGGCCCAGGCGCCCCGGCCGCGGGCGGCGGCTTCTCGTCATCCTCGAGCGCCTGGGCGAGCGGGAACGGCAGTGGATAGGAATAGGTGGCGCCATCAAGCCAAGGTGGCCGTGGCACGTCGAAATGACCGGCCGACGGTCGGCCGGAGTCCCAGTCGCTCATCATGACCCCAGGGGATGGCCCGTTATTCTCATTTCAGTGGACCGCCGGTCGGCGCCGACGCCCCTCTGCTGTCGCATATCGTCTGTCTCTGTGGGGATACTAACGAGTAGCGAGACGGTACTGAAGTGGGCTTTCAGGGCGTAATAGAAGCGAAAGATGTGCCAGCGGAGCGGCCCTGCCCCTAGCGACGGCGGGTGGGCGGGTAGGGCTGGGTCGGGCTCGTGCGGTTGCCCGGCGGGGGCGGCCCGAGCGGGGCGCGCAGCCGCGCGGCGGCCACCACCCGGGCCAGGATCGTGATGACGATGGCGATCGGCAGCGTCTGCGGGATCGTGGCGGCGGGCGCGAAGGCGACGACGGCGAACGCGACCGCCACGCCGCCGAACGCGACCGCCAGGGCGGCGAGCACCCGGCGGTTGAGCACCGTGCGGCGGGCCAGCAGTCGCGCCTCGCGCGGCAGCCGGGTCATCATGACCGCGAAGTATGCCAGGGTCGCGACCGCGAGGGCGCCGAAGCCGGCCGCGAGGGGGAGCCGGCCGGTGCGCGTCACCGCGGGCAGCCAGAGCAGCACCATCGCGACCACCACGAAGACGTAGATCATCCGCGACACCGACCGGACGATGACCACGTCGATGTTCCTGCTGTAGATGTGCTCGCCGGGCGTGGTCCGCGCGGCGCTGATGAAGTGCCTGATCGCCCCGACCGTGTCGTGGCGGCGCAACTGGATCCGGCCGAGCTCGTTCATCGCGCCGCTGTGCGCCGGGTCGAGGGCCAGGGCGCGCTCCTGGTGGTCTCGAGCTCCGTCCAGGTCGCTGCGCGCGAGGGCCACCTTGCCGGACAGGAAGTGCACGTCGGGCTCGTTCGGCGCGAGCGTGCGCGCCTCGGTCGCGGCGGCGGCGGCCACCGCGGGCTGGCCCGCCGCGAGCGCGGCCTGCGCGACGCACACGTGCGTCTGCCAGTAACCCGGCGCGAGCCGCCGCGACTCCGCCGCCGCCCGCAGCGCCTCCCCGTGGTTGCCCAGGTGCATGAGCGCGTTGGAGGCCAGCCGGTGCGGCCACTCCTCGGCCGGCTCGATGGCGGCGGCCGTGTTGGCCGCCTCGACGGCCTCGGCGAAGCGGTCGGAGCCCAGGTGCGCGCGGGCGAACAGGCACCAGGCCCGGCTGCTGCCCGGCTCGGCGGACACCAGCCGCGCGAGCAGGCTGGACGCCTCATCGTAGCGCCCGAGGTCGAGCATGGTGGCGGCCCGCGCCAGCGCCTCCCCGATCTCTGTCATGACCGTCTAGGTCAGATCAGTCGCCGCTTACGCAGGTATGCCACAAGATCATCGTAAGCGCCGCCCTCGTTCGCGAACAGCGCCACGTTCCGCGCGGTCTCGAACCAGGTGCCCAGCGACGGCCGGACCTCGCCGGCGGAGGCCTCCAGGTCGGCCTGG
Source organism: Actinomycetota bacterium (assembly GCA_027326205.1). Classification (GTDB taxonomy): domain Bacteria; phylum Actinomycetota; class Actinomycetes; order Streptosporangiales; family Streptosporangiaceae; genus Trebonia. The sequence continues at coordinate 12,105 of DAHWEX010000621.1, read as the reverse complement.
CCGATCAGCCGCGGCTCACCGCGCCGGACCGAGTCAAGCAGCGCCCGCTCGGCGGCGGTCTCGCAGATGTGCGCGATGTCCGCGCCCGAGTAGCCGTCGGTCAGCCGCGACAGCCGGGTCAGGTCGATTCCGGCGACCGGCCGGTCCCGCAGGTGGTAGCGGAACACGCCCTCCCGTGCGGGCCCGTCGGGCGGGAGCACCAGCAGGGTGCGGTCGAAGCGGCCGGGGCGCCGCAGCGCGGAGTCCACGTCCCAGGGGTGGTTGGTCGCCGCGAGCACGAATACCCCGGTGTTGTCCGAGGCCACGTCGTCGAGCTCGAGCAGCAGCTGGTTCACGGCCGAGCGCATCGGGGTGTTCCGCAGCTGCGAGCGCTTCTGCCCGATGGCGTCGACCTCGTCGAGGAACACGACGCAGGGGGCGTTCCGCCGGGCGACCTCGAACAGCTCGTGGATGTTCCGCTCCGAGCGGCCGACGAACATGTCGATCAGGTCCGCGAACGACACCGTGATGAACCGCGCGCCCAGTTCGCCGGCCACCGCGCGGGCGATGAACGTCTTGCCGCACCCGGGCGGGCCGTAGAGCAGCAGACCGCCGCGCAGGGACTTGCCGTAGAGCTTGCGCAGCTCGGGGTTGCGCATCGGGGCCAGGAAGGCGGCCTCGAGCCGCTGCTTCACCTCGTCGAGGCCGGCCACGTCGGCCAGCGTCAGCCCGGCGGACTCGGCGTCGTAGGCGCGGGCCTCGTCGAGCCCGGCGGAGACGGACTCCTCGCCGACGAACCTCGAGGGCAGCACGTCGCGCAGTTCGTCTTCGGCTTGCGACCAGTCGTAGCCGTCGGCCCGGTTCTGGCCGGCCTCCACGGCGGCGCCGTCCTCCGCCTCGGCTGGACCGCCCGCTTCGTCCGGCACGGGGAACGGTCCGGTGGGGGGGAGGGCGGAGCCGCGGACCCGTTCGGCTGAACCGGTGTCATCCGGCGCGGGCGCCGGCGGCCCTGATACCTCAGCCGAGGTCATGAGCAGTCTTACCGCCTCGGTGTTCCCCGGTTCGCGCTGCAGGACGGCACCGAGGTGCCGCACTGCCTCATCGCGCTGTCCGGCGCGCAGCAGCATCGTGGCAAGGTGAAGGCGAAGTGGCACGTCGTCGGGCATCGCGGCCACCGCGTTACGCAGGCTGTCCAGTAGCGGTTCAGGTTCCATGCGTCCGTTCCGGGAAGTCGGGTGCGACCCTTCCACACTACGATCCTCCGTCCCTCACTGGGGACGGACCGGCCAATAACCTTTTGCGCCTAAAGCGATGCAGCGAGCGACGCCGGGTGCGCGCGGACCCCGCGCGCGCCACGTGTCGCGGGCAACGCCCGGGCTGACCGCGCCTCCCCGCCGGCCGGGTCGGTGCCGGCCGCCCCGTGCACGGGGCGGCATCGCCGCGGTTACCGCGACGAGGAGCCGGAATTGACGCGGTAACCGCGGCGGCGGGGCCCGGCCGGCGATCGAGTGAAAGCGGGCCTCGCGCAACCCGACGGCGCTCGCGCGCAAGACCGCTTGCGCCACGGAAGCCGTATCCACCGCCACTTCTGCTCGATTTCGTAGTCGCCGTGATTGCTAAAGACCGCGAACGCGCTGATTGCCTAGCGGAGGCGGGTTTCCTGTTTGTTGCTGCTTAGTCTTTCAACAAAAAAAACTACGGACACCGAACGATTGCATGCGCTGCGTATCCCGTAATGGTGCCCGGGACATTCCGGTGCGGCGGGTCCCGGCCGTGCTGGACGGCCGGGGGCGCCGGCGGCTAACAGGCGAGGTCCGCCGTGGCCGCGGCAGCGTTCAGCGCGCTGACCGTTGCCGAGGGGACCGTGCCGGACTGGACGCCCGCCTTGACCGTCTCAAGCTCGGTGAGCAGGCCGTTCAGTGCCGTCTTGACCGACGCGCTCTGCGCCTGGCCGACCGCGCTCGTCAGGCCGGCGATCGACGTCGTCATGTCGGCGGACAGCACGGACTGCGAGGCCTGGGAGTTGAGGTCGCCGATCGTCTTGTTGTACGCCGTGAGCGCCGTTCCGGCGTACGCCTTGCAGCCGGGGTCGGCGGAGCCGCCGCCGCCGCTGTTGATCAGCCGGGGGGCCACGACCACGCCGCCGATCGCCACCACGGCGAGCACGCCCGCGCCGGCCACCAGTGCCTTGTTCTTGCCCGAGAGCGGCCGCTTGCCGGCCGGCCCGGCGGGGCCGTCCGGCGCGGGCGCGGACGGGAACGACCCGGTCATCCGCCGGACGGCGGACAGGCCTGCCGCGGGGGTCAGCGACCCGAACCGGGCCCATGCGTCGGTGATCCGGCGCCGCACGGCCGGTCCGCCTGGTCCGCCTGGTCCGCCTGGTCCGCCCGGCACCCGTGCGCCTGGCCCGCCCGGCATCGGGCCACCAGGTCCGCCTGGCCCGAATCGCTGGTCAAAGCCTTGCTGCGGTTGCCCGGTCAGCGGCGGCGCCCCCTGGTACTGCGCGGTGCCGGGGTACTGCTGCCCGCCAGGGGCGCCTTGCGGTCCGCCGGGGTACTGGGGGCCGCCGGGCCCTTGCGGTCCGCCGGGGTACTGCGGTCCGCCGGGCCCTTGCGGGCCGCCGGGATACTGCGGTCCGCCGCCGAACGGGGGCTGGCCGGCCGGCCCGGGCGCGCCGCCGAACCCGCCCGGCTGCTGCGGCGGGAACCCTCCGGGCTGCCCGCCGCCGGGGTACTGCCCGCCCGGGGGTGGCGGGCCGGGTTGCGGCGCGAAGCCCTCCTGGCGGCCGGGGTAGCCGCCGGGAGGACCGAACCCCTGCTGCCCGCCGAAGCCGCCCTGGGGGCTAAAGCCCTGCTGCGGGCCCGGACCGGACGGGGGCCCGTAGCCGCCCGGAGCCGCGCCGCCGTTCTGCGGTCCGCCGAAGGCGCCCCGCGGGCCGAACCCGTTCTGCTGGCCCTGGCCCTGCTGGCCCTGGCCCTGCTGACCGCCGTATCCCTGAGGCGCGCCGCCGCCCTGGCCGGGTGCGAAGCCGTTAGGCCCGCCGCCTTGCTGGCCCGCGCCAGCCCCGGGGCGCACCTGGCCGCCGCCCGGCGGGTAGCCGGGCGGACCGAAGGGCCCCTGCCCCGGCTGCTGGCCGTAGCCGCCGGCGGCCGGGTAGCCGCCGGGCGGGCCGAACCCGTCCGACCCGTAGCCGGCCGGCGGGACCGGGCTCGCCGGCGCGGCCGGAACCCGTTGCGTGCTGTCCCCCTGGTACCCGGGCCCTTGCGGCCCGCCGAATCCAGACGCCGGGCCGTAGCCGGGCGGGGGCGGCTGGTAGCCGCTGGGGCCCACGGGGCTCTGGCCGGTCGGCGGCGCCTGCCCGCCGAAGGCGGCCGGCGGCTGCCCGGGGTAGCCCGGTGCGCCCTGGTAGCCGCCAGGCGCGCCCGGTGCGCCCTGGTAGCCCCCGTAGCCGCCGTAGCCGTAGCCGCCGGGGCGGCCGTCGGCCGACGCGCCGGCGGCACCCTGCCAGGGCGGGGCGGGCGGGCCGGGCTGCGGCCCGCTGTTCCGGTTGCCCCAGCCGCCCGCGTCCTGCGGGCCGCCCGCGCTAGCCCCCGGACCCGGGTAGCCGCTCGCCGGCCTGTCCTGGTAGCCACCCGGCTGGGCGCCGAACCCGCTCGCGTCGGTCTGCGGCCCCTGCGGGAGCGCCGTGCGCCGGGCGGTGCTGTCATCCGCGGCGTCGTCGTCCGGCCCGGAAGAGTCGGCGGAAGCGGGGGCAGCGGGGAGCGCCCTCGCCCGTCGGCCGGGCAGCGCGGCAGGCTGTGCCCGCCCGCCCGGGGTGTACGGTTCGGGGGGATACGGCGGCTCTGAAGCAGACGACATCTGGCAAAATCCGTTCCTGCTGCCGCGTAAATGCTAGGCGTGGCCCGGCGTGAGCCGGCGCGCCTGGCACGTAACACGAACGTGTGGCGATATGGCGCGGGGTTGCTGGCAAGCCCCGCACACGTGGAACGGAAGCGGTCATCCCCCCGGGACGGGCGTCCCTGCATGCCAAGGAAACCCATCCGTTGTAAACCAATCGTAATCGGGCAGATGTCGGGACGGGCTGTTATCAGACGAAGCCGTTGCGGCTGAGGCTGGCCGGGTCCGGCTCCCCGCGGGGGAGCGAGACGTCGCCGGTCACGTCCGCGGCGAGCCTGATCTGGTCGCCGTCCACGAGTCGCACCTCGTCGCCTGGCCGCACCCGCTCGTTGTTGACGAAGGTCCCGTTGGTGGACCCCTCGTCGCGGATCGTCGCCCGGCCGCCGTCGTCGACGGCCACCGTGGCGTGCCGCCGGGACACGTTGTCGTACTGGCCGAATGCGGCCGCGACCAGGGACTGCGCCGGGTCCCTGCCGAGGATGACAGAGGTGCCCGCGGGAACGTCGACGTTCCCCGTGGGGAACGAGATGCGCAGCACCACCAGGGACGGGCGCCGTCGCGCACCGGGCAGCGGCGCTCGGCACGTCATGCAGACCACGTCGGCGGAATCCTGGACCGGCGTGCCGCAGTTCGGGCAGGCAGGCCTGCTGTCGTCCCTCCGGATGTACTGTTGCGAGACCGTTGGCGACGGAATATCGTCGTCTGGATACGGGGCGTGCGGCAAGTTGGCGCCACACCGGAAGCAGATCAGGTCCTCCGGCTGCACCCCAATGCCGCAGTTTGGGCAGGTCAGGATCGCCATCTCCTAGTTCTAAGGCGGTAAGCCGTTGCCAGCTACCATACCGCCAAGCACGCTTTAGCGCAGTAGTTCCCCCGGGGGACGGACCCGTGTGACTCGTTACCCGTATCGTGACGCCTGTACTTACGAGGTTCATATGTCCTGGGGTGGCGGCGCGGGGTAGCCTTCCATGAGCCCGACGGGCCATGAGCGAACTAGCTCAACTGAGGCGGACGGGTGGGTCTGACCGAAGTTAAGGGTGATTCCCGGTGAATGCCGGGCCGAGGGTCGCCGATTGATGATTATATGTCCCTACCCGTTTTGTAGCGCTAGCTGGAAGTGTTGCCGTGTGCTGGTCCAGGTGGCCTTGAAGCTGCGAAGGTGTGAAGCGCAGTGCGTAGACGTTCGATGACCAACGGAAGCGGCGGCCCGCCGACGCCGGCTTCCGGCCTTCCGGTAAACGGAAGCGGAAGCTCGCCGCAGGGCGGTTCGCTGGCCGTCGGCAACCCGACAACCCCGGGCGGTGGTGCCTTCACCCCCTCCCCGAGCCAAGCCAACCTCCCTGTCCCAGCCTCGCAAGCCCGCGGTGGCGCCCCGGTCCCGGCTGGCGCCGCGACCCCGCGCAAGGGCTCGCCGTTCTCGATCAGTAACTGGCGCGTGCGCTGGCGGCTCATCGCGATCATCACCGTGCCGACCGTCACCGCCCTGATCCTGGGCGTGATCCAGATCGTCGGCTCGGTCAACAACTACTCTTCGTTCAAGCGGGTCCAGGACCTAGCCGCGCTGAACTCGCTGGTGGTCCAGGCCTCCGGCGACCTCGCCGACGAGCGCGACGCCGCGGCCGGGTTCGTGGCGGCGGGCGGCCAGCAGACCCCCGCGCCGGCGGCGTCCGTTCCCCTCAAGGCGACGCTGCAGTCGGACATCGCCAAGACCACGAGCGTCACCAACCAGATCGCCGCGCTGGCCACCCAGGACTCCAGCGCCGGGTTCCAGCAGCAGACCCAGCTCGACCTCACCAACGGCGTGCTCGGCGGCATCCAGGACCTCCAGTACGTCCGCCAGGCGGCGTTGCAGACGAAGTCTCCCGCGCTGTCGGTGATCTCGTACTACGAGCGCGTCATCCAGGCGTTCGCCACGTTCAGCAACGACGTCGCGGCCGGCACGGGCAACACGACCCTGCAGTCCGACGTCTCGGTGCTCAACGCGCTGCTCCGCATCGAGGATGACGCCTCGCTGCAGCGCGCGTACCTCTACCAGGCGCTGCTGAGCACGCCGCCGACCCTTACGCCGAGCGCGCTCGCCGACCTGAACCAGGCGACCGAGCAGCAGCAAGCGGACACCGCCGCCTTCAACCAGGCCGCGTCGGTCACCCTGCAGCAGCAGTACAACAACACCGTGGCAGGCCCGCAGGTCGACGAGGCGAAGAGCGCGGAGAAACTCGCCGTCGCCACCGCCACCGCGAACGGGAAGCTTGCCATCGGCAACCAGCAGGCCTGCGGCACCCAGAGCGCGGCGTCCTGCTGGCAGACCACGCAGTCCCAGCAGATCCAGCAGATGCGGGTGGTCAGTAACGGCATTGTCGGCGACATCACGAACCAGGCCAACACGCTGGAGTCGAATTCGCTGCACAACGCGCTGGAAATCTCCATCGCGACGCTGATCCTGCTGGTCATCATCCTGCTCATCACGACCTTCGTGGCCCGGTCCATGATCCGCCCGCTGCGCAAGCTGCGCGCCGACGCCCTCGAGGTCGCCGGCAGCAAGCTGCCCGACATGGTGCGCAGGCTGAGCGAGAGCGAGGGCGGGGACGCCTCCGCCGAGGTCGAGCCGATCGGCGTGACCTCCACCGACGAGATCGGCGAAGTGGCGCGGGCGTTCGACCAGGTCCACCGGGAAGCGGTGCGGCTGGCCGCCGACGAAGCCATGCTTCGCGGCAACCTGAACGCGATGTTCGTCAACCTGTCCCGCCGCAGCCAGTCGCTCATTGAGCGCCAGCTGTCCCTGATCGACAACCTGGAGCAGTCGGAGCAGGACGCCGACCGGCTGTCCAGCCTGTTCCGCCTGGACCACCTCGCGACCCGCATGCGCCGCAACTCGGAAAACCTCCTGGTCCTCGCGGGCCACGAGGCCGCGAGCCGGCGCTGGAGCCAGCCGGTTCCGCTGGTCGACGTCCTGCGCGCCGCGATCTCGGAAATCGAGCAGTACGAGCGCGTCGTGCTCAACGTGCAGCCCGGCATCCAGGTCACCGGCCAGGCCGTCAACGACGTGGTCCACCTCGTGGCCGAGATCGTGGAGAACGCGACCACGTTCTCGTCCGAGGACACCCAGGTGTACGTGACCGGCCAGCCGCTGACCAGCGGCGGGGTGCTGCTCGACATCACCGACAACGGCGTGGGCATCTCCGAGCAGGAAATGGCGCACGCGAACTGGCGGCTCGACAACCCGCCGGTCGTCGACGTCGCGGTCTCCCGCCGCATGGGCCTGTTCGTGGTCGGCCGCCTGGCGGCCAGGCACGGGGTCCGGGTCCGGCTGCGCCACGCGCAGTCCGGCGGCCTCACCGCGCTGATCTGGCTGCCCGAGTCCGTCGCCTCGCCGGAGAACGGCCAGCCGCTCGGCCGGCTGCGCAAGTTCGAGGCCGATGACTACGGGCCCGCCCCGTCGCTGTCCGCTCCGCCCTCCGGCGGCACCCTCACCGGCCCGGCACCGGTCACGACGGTGGTCCCCAGCCTGCCGAGCGGCACCGCCGCGGGCGGCAAAGGCAACGGCAACGGCTTTACCGGAGCGGCGGCGACCGCGGCCCGGATCCCGCGGCTCGGCGGCGCCCCTCCCGTCAACGGAAACGGCTCGGACAGCGGAGGCTTCAGCGCCTTCGGCACCGGCACCACCGCCCGCCCCGCCGGGGCCCCGCCGAACGGCTCCAACGGCTCCAACGGCGGCACGATCGACGCACCCGGCGGCCCGCTGCCGGTGCGGTCACCGGGCAACCACCCCCTCGGTCCCTCCGCCCCGGCCGGCGGCCCCCCGATGTTCGGCGGCGGCGAGAACTTCAACGACGACTTCGCCACCACGCGGATGCCGGCTGTCGGCAGCGACGGCGGTTCGGCGGGCACCGGCCCGCTGTCCGCGGTCAACCCGATGGGCTCAGGCAACGGGATTGGCGGCTCCGACGGCAGCCAGGTGACGGTCCCCCCGGCGGTCAACGGCGCAACGGACCAGCGGCTGCCGATCTTCGACTCCCTTGAGTCGGACTGGTTCCGGCGCAGCGGAAGCAGCGGTAAGCCGCTCAGTTCCGCTGCGGCCCCGGCCGCGGGGCAGACCTGGAACTCGCCGGCGGACGAAGGGTGGCGGGCCGCGCGTATCGTGGCATCGCCAGAAGCGGGCGAAACCACCACGGCTGGACTGCCAAAGCGCGTCCCCCGGGCTAACCTTGTGCCCGGATCGGTCGGCGGCGGCGAGGAGCCTACGGAGGACGCGCCGCCGGTTCGGTCGGCGGACTCAATCCGCAGCCGGATGTCGAGCTTCCAGCGCGGCGTTCGCGAGGCGCGGGCCGCCGGATCCCAGAACGAGGAGCCATAGGACGCATGAGACCCACGAATAGAGCCATCGGAACTAGAGGAGGCGCCTGTATGCACGGGCGAGGAGAGGAGCGCGCGTGAGCACGCCAGGACGCCCGGTCCAGGACCTCAGCTGGCTGATCACGAACTTCGTGGAGCGGGTCCCGGACGTGGCCCACGCGGTCGTCGTGTCGTCGGACGGACTCCCGCTCGCGTTCTCTGCGGGTTTCCCGCAGGAGCGCGCGGATCAGCTCGCAGCGGTCACATCGGGCCTGACCAGCCTTACCCAGGGCGCTTCCCGGGTATTCGAAGGCGGCGCGGTCGTCCAGACCGTGGTGGAAATGCAGCGCGGCGTGCTTGTCATCATGGCGATCAGCAATGGTGCAAGCCTCGCAGTGCTCGCGGCCTCCACCTGTGACCTGGGCCTCGTCGCGTACGAGATGACCTTGCTCGTCGAGCGCGCAGGACGCGTGCTCACCCCCGCCACTCGTGGCGGAATCATGCAGGGCGCGATGCCGGGAGACGGAAGGCGATAATGAGCGCTGACGGTTCGATCTCAGGGGGACTTGGTGGCGGGGCTCGGCCGCGGCGGTGACGACCGCGGCGCGCCCGCGTGGCAGGGTCCGACCAGGACCGGCCCGTGGGACGAGCCGCAGTCCCCGCGGCAGCCCTACCCTCCGGCGCAGCAACAGTTCCCGCCCGCTGAAGAAGAGAGCGGCTCAACCCGGCTCGTCCGGCCCTACACTGTCACCGGTGGCCGGACACAGCCGCGGTACAAGCTCGCGCTCGAGGCCTTGGTTAGTGCGACCGTCTACGAGCCGCGTGACCTCTCGGTCCTCGCCCCAGAGTGCCAGGCAATCTTGCAGTTCTGCCTGGACTGGCGGTCGGTCGCCGAGATCTCGGCGGTTCTGCGGATGCCGCTCGGCGTGGCTCGAATTCTGGTCGCGGACATGAGCGCGGACGGCCTCGTACGCATTCACCAGCGTGACGACTCCGAGGGCCGTCCTGACCTTAACCTGCTCGAAAGGGTGCTAAGTGGACTCCGTAAGATCTAGCGTCGCTCGGCCAAACGGAGGTGGCGACGCTTCGGCGATGACGTCGGTGAAGATCGTCGTCGCTGGAGGCTTTGGTGTGGGCAAGACCACCTTCGTGGGCTCGGTATCGGAAATTACCCCGCTCACTACGGAGGCCGTCATGACGGTGGCCTCCACGGACGTTGACGACCTGTCGCACGTTCCAGACAAGAACACCACCACGGTGTCCATGGACTTCGGCCGAATCACCCTGGAAAAGGACCTGGTGCTCTACATGTTCGGCACGCCCGGACAGCACCGGTTCTGGTTCATGTGGGACGACCTGATCCAGGGCGCGATCGGCGCGGTGGTCCTCGTCGACACCCGGCGGCTGGCCGACTCGTTCCCCGCGGTGGACTACTTCGAGGCCAGCGGTCTGCCGTTCGTCATCGGCATCAACGGGTTCCACGGGCAGTTCCCGCACCGTTCCAACGACGTCCGCGAGGCCCTCGCGATCCCGTCGACGGTGCCGATCATCCCGTGCGACGCCCGCAACCGCGAGTCGACCAAGGCCACCCTGGTGACCCTGGTCGAGCACGCGATGTCGATGCAGACGGCCGGAAGGTACTAGCGGGCGGGGCTCTGCCAGGCCCCGCCCAATGCTTACGACCGCCCGCCGTGTGCCACGTGCTGCGCGCAAGCCGCGTCAGGTTCAGCATCGCACAACGGCGGGATGTCTTACCCGTTGCCCGTTTTCTTTGGCGTGCGCGCTCCGCGCCCGCCTGCGCAACCACGGCAACTGTCCGCCCACGCGCCACCGCGGCAGCCCCGCTCCCGTTAACCCGCGACGGCCGGGCAGCCCCGCCGTAAACCCGCCATGTGCGGCACCCCCGCCGGCCGGCGCGATCTCAGGTTTCCAAGTGCTTCCACCCCGGCGCAGCCACGTCGCTCCCGCGACCCAGCGCCCGACATTTCGCCATATCGCCACCCACGCCCAAAAGATCTTTGGCTTTCCGGCCCCTACAGGGGCCACAACGCCATGGATTTCCCGCAGGTGATCTTGGGCAGGCACTTGTCGACAGGGTTATCCACAGCTCGCGGAAGCGTGGTGACAACCAGTCTTAGTGCCGTCACCCTGGGTGCATGACAAGCGTTGCCGCCGAGTTGACCGGACTCCTCGAAGATCATGACGGAGTGCTTAGCACGAGCGACATCCTCCGTTTCATGACCCCGAAGCAGCTCCGCTCGCAGCTGGCAGCGGGCCGCTGGCGCAAGCCGGCCCGCGGAGTCGTCGTCGCCCAGTCGGGCCCGCTCACCGAACGGCAACTGCTGCGCACCGCGCTGCTCCGGGCCGGCCCCCAGGCGGCCTTGGCCGGCATCACCGCAGCCCGGCTGGACGGCTTCACCGGATTCGACGACAAGGTCACACCCGCCGACCGCCCCGTTTACCTGCTGGCGCCCTACGGCCGCAAACGCCGCCCGCCGCCTCTCCAGCTGACCGTCGTCGTGCATTACAGCCAGGCGCTGACCGACCTCGACATAAATCCGCAACGCGAGCCAAGGCGCACCAGGATCGCGCGCTCCCTCGTCGACGCGGCCGCGTGGATGCCAACCGACCGCGGCGCAATGGCAATCCTCGCCGCGGGCGTGCAGCAGCGCCTCGTGCGCCCCCAGGACCTGAGCCAGGTGGTGGACCGGATGGGCACGCTCCACCGCCGCAAGCTCATCAGGGAGACCATCGCCGACATAGCCGGCGGCAGCGAGGCACTGTCCGAACTAGACTTCACCCGCCACGTCATCAGGGCGTTCCGCCTCCCCGAACCCAGCCGCCAGTCCGCCCGCCGTGACTCCAGGGGCCGCAGACGCTGGACCGACGTCACCTGGGACGCCTACAAGATCGTGGTAGAGATCGACGGCGCCCAGCACACCGCGGACCCCCTCCAGCGCTGGGACGACATGGAACGCGACATCGACCTGGGCCGAGACGGCTGCCAGGTCCTCCGCTTCCCCGCCTGGCTGGTCAGAGCCAATCCCGAGTACGTAGCCCGCAAGATCCTGGAAGCGCTGCGCCGCGCCGGTTACCAAGGCTAAACAGGTCCGCCGCCCCCTCCCGTTTGCGATACTCTGGCCCCTGGCAAGGGGCGGTAGCTCAGCAGGTCAGAGCAGCGGACTCATAATCTGCCGGTCGTGGGTTCGAGCCCCACCCGCCCCACCCTCAGGAACTCGAACGAAAGTGCCCCTGACCTGCGCCTACGCACCGTCGAGGGGCACCTCACCGGGCGCTTACCTACCCGGCTGTATGCAGCCGGTAGCGTATTTCTGCGGGTGGCCTCGCCGAATACGGGCCGAAGTTTCGGCGGGGTTCGTCGTTGCGACAGGAGAGCCGAGTGGATCTCGGCCTTGAGTATCACGGAACGCGTCTGTTGGAATGGCTCTACGAGCGCCCGAAGTCGCAACAAAGCGTCACCTACTTCGACGTGGCCGAGTTCACCGACGTGGAAGAGCTACCGGAGGGCTACGATCTGACGCTGGCCGAGCACCTTCACGCCAAGGGCCTAGTCGCGCAACCTGGAAGTAGCCTGGCTGGCTGGCCGACTGCTTGCCTGGCAATATGGCACCAGAGGTCGAGCACCCCGGTAGGCGGCGGACCCGGACGCCGAGTACCCGCGTGGCGCCGGAACTACTCCAGGCGGCCGAGTGCGTGCTAGTCAGGAACGGCAAAGCGGGACTAACCGTGCGCGCGGTCGCAGCCGAGGCGGACGTCGCCCCCATGGGCGTCTACAACTGGCTCGGCGGCAAGGTCGGCCTGGTCGCCGCCCTGTTGCTCATAGGGTCTGACCGGCTCAGCGCAGCCATGGAACGGAACGACGGGCGTGACGTCGGC